>CAIVZW010000219.1 GCA_903910495.1 uncultured beta proteobacterium | reverse complement strand
GAACTGGGCAATGGCGCGATGCAGGCGGGCGAGCGGCCCTTTCAGCAGCGAGAAACGTGCCCCGGCAATCTTGGCGGCAGTGGCAAAATCGAGCTGCCCGAGCGCCTCGCCCAGATCGACGTGATCCTTGACCGTAAAATCAAAACGGCGCGGCGTTCCCCAGCGACTGATCTCGACGTTATCGACTTCAGACTTGCCGACCGGCACGCTGTCCTGCGGCAGATTGGGAATGGTCGCCACGAAGGCGTCGAATTCCTTGAGCAGTTCGCCGAGGCGCACTTCATTGGCTTCGAGTTCGTTCTTCAGCGCAGCCACTTCGGCCAGCAGCGCCGAAGCATCCTCGCCCTTGCCCTTGAGCATGCCGATCTGCCTGGACAGGCTGTTGCGGCTGGCCTGCAGATCCTGCGTGCGCGTCTGCAGGGTCTTGCGTTCGGCTTCGAGTGTCTGGAAGGCCGCGCTATCGAGCGTGTAGCCGCGCGTGGCCAGTCTTGCGCAAACGGCGTCAATGCTGTTGCGTAGCAGTTGTATATCAAGCATGGTCAATCCTCTGAGTCTTTGGAATTCTTTGTGGTTTTCTGTGCCTCGCGATCCAGCTCGCGCAACTGCGCGAGTTTCTCGCCAATCTTTATTTCCAGCCCGCGCCCGACCGGCCGATACCATTCAACGGGCGGCATGCCCTGCGGAAAATAGTCCTCGCCCGCCGCATAGCCCCCGCTTTCATCATGCGCATAGCGGTAATCCTTGCCGAAGTCGAGTTCCTTCATCAGGCGCGTCGGCGCATTGCGCAGATGCAGCGGAACCGGTCGCGAGCCGTCTTTGGCAATGAAACCCCGCGCTGCATTATACGCGACGTAGGCGGCATTCGATTTGGCCGCCATGGCCAGATAAAGCACCGCTTCGGCCAGCGCCAGCTCGCCCTCGGGCGAGCCGAGGCGCTCATAGGTTGCGGCCGCCTCAGCGGCGATCTGCGCCGCACGCGGGTCGGCCAGGCCGATGTCCTCCCAGGCCATGCGCACGATGCGCCGGGCCAGATAGCGCGGATCGGCACCGCCGTCGAGCATGCGGCAGAACCAGTAGAGCGCGGCATCGGGGTTTGAACCGCGCACCGCTTTGTGCAGCGCCGAGATCTGGTCGTAAAAAGCGTCACCACCCTTGTCGAAGCGGCGCAGGCTCTGCGCCAGGGTGTTGTCGATGAAGGCTCCGTCGATGCGGAAAAGCCCGGCGGTTGCCGCCGCCGTGCGCGTCTGCTCGAGAAGGTTGATCAGACGACGCGCATCGCCGTCGGCCAGACCGATCAGCCGCGACCGGGCATCGTCATCAAAGCTCAGGCCTTGCAGCGCCTTTTGGCAGGCGCGCTCGAACAGCAGGCCCATTTCGTCGTCGGACAAGGGGTTGAGCACATAAACCGAGGACCGGGAAAGCAGTGCCGAGATCACCTCAAACGAGGGGTTCTCGGTGGTCGCCCCAACCAGAGTCAGCAAGCCGCTTTCGACGTAGGGCAGAAAGGCATCCTGCTGCGCCTTGTTGAAGCGATGCACTTCATCGACAAAAAGGATCGTCGGGCGGCCATGCTGCGCCCGGCTTGCCTCGGCGCGGGCAACGGCTTCGCGGATATCCTTGACCCCGGAGAACACCGCTGACAGCGCCATGAATTCGGCATCGAAGGCATCGGCCATCAGGCGCGCCAGTGTCGTTTTGCCGACGCCAGGCGGGCCCCAGAGAATCAGCGAGTGCAGCTTGCGCGCTTCAAAGGCCAGCCGCAGCGGCTTGCCGGGCCCAAGCAGATGTTGCTGGCCAATCACCTCATCCAGCGTTGCGGGTCTTAACGCCTCGGCGAGCGGCACCGGATGCGATTGGGGAAAAAGATCATTCACCGATGACATCGGCTCCGGCGGGCGGCGTAAAACGGAACAGCGCAGGGGCAAGCGGCGGATTGCGTTCAAGATGCGAAAAGTACAGCGAAGTGGTCTGGCCAAAGGTGTCGAACAATTCCATCGCCTTCAGATCGTTGCCGGCAAAGCCCAGCTGCAACTTCTCAAAACCGCTGTCCTGCGCTTTCGGAATGGCTTCCAGCCATTCCAGGCCCTCGCGCTCGCCCGCCTCGCGCAGGCTGAAATTCTTTTCCAGCGCATTGTCGCCGGCGAGCAGCGCCGCCGGGGTGCCGCCAAGGGCCGTACCGACCGTCTTCACCGTGACCTGACGCAGGTCCGGATCATGCATCCAGACTTTCACGCCGTCGCCGACCAGCAACTGGCTGTAGGGTCGCTCGACCTGCCAGCGGAATTTTCCGGGACGCGAGAACATCATCACGCCCGTCGACTGCTGCGGCCTTTTCCCGTTCTTGGCGACAACAATTTGCGCAAAATCAGCGCGCATGGTCTTCGTCGTTTCAAGAAAACGGTGCATCTTGTCGATCGCACCGGCGCTCGCCCCCTGGGCCGCCGCCAGACAGAGCACAGCAAAAATGAAATTCCGCATCAGTTTTCTTCCCGGCGCGCGATGAGCTCGCGGCCACCCCGACCATCCATGGCCGACACCAGTCCGGCCTTCTCCATGGCTTCAATCAGACGCGCCGAGCGGTTGTAACCGATGCGCAGATGCCGCTGGACCAGCGAGATCGAAGCGCGACGGTTCTTCAGAACGATTTCGACGGCCTGATCGTACAAGGGATCGGTCTCGGCATCGCCAGCATCCTCACCATCGCCGTTAGCGCCCTCGCCTTCGTCATCGAGGCCGGCGCCGGTCAATATCCCTTCAACGTAGTCCGGCGCACCGGCACGCTTCAGGTAATCGACCACGCGATGCACTTCTTCGTCGGCGACAAAGGCGCCATGCACGCGCGTCGGGTAACCGGTCCCGGGCGCGAGGTAGAGCATGTCGCCCTGACCGAGCAAGGCTTCGGCACCCATCTGGTCGAGGATGGTGCGGGAATCGATTTTCGATGACACCTGGAAGGACATGCGCGTCGGGATATTGGCCTTGATCAGGCCGGTAATCACATCGACCGACGGCCGCTGCGTCGCCAGAATCAGGTGGATGCCCGCCGCACGCGCCTTCTGGGCAAGCCGGGCGATGAGTTGCTCGACCTTCTTGCCGGCAACCATCATCAGATCCGCCAGTTCGTCGATAACCACCACGATATTGGACATGGCGATCAGCGGTTCGGGCGCTTCCGGCGTCAGCGACAGCGGGTTCGGCAATTTTAATCCGACCTTCTCGGCGTCCCTGATGCGGTGATTGAGACCGGCGATATTGCGCACGCCCAGCGCCGACATCAGCTTGTAGCGCCGTTCCATTTCGCCGACGCACCAGCTGAGCGCGTTGGCGGCATGCTTCATGTCGACCACCACGGGTGCCAGCAGGTGCGGAATGCCTTCGTAGATCGACAGTTCGAGCATTTTCGGATCGACCAGGATCAGCCGCACCTTGTCCGGCTCTGACTTGTAGAGCAGGGAGAGAATCATCGCGTTGATGCCGACCGACTTGCCCGATCCGGTCGTTCCGGCAACCAGCAGGTGCGGCATCTTGGCCAGATCGACGACCACCGGATGGCCGCCGATATCCTTGCCGAGCGTCATCGCCAGCGGCGAACTCATGTCGTGATAGGCGCTGCTCGAAATGATCTCGGACAAGCGCACGATCTGCCGCTTGGCGTTCGGCAGTTCGAGCGCCATGCATGATTTCCCCGGCACCGTCTCGACGACGCGAACCGACACCATCGACAGCGCACGCGCCAGATCCTTGGCCAGGTTGACGATCTGGGAGCCCTTGACCCCCACCGCCGGTTCGATTTCGTAACGCGTGATGACCGGGCCCGGATACGCCGCCAGAACCCTGGCCTGAACGCCAAAGTCGGCGAGTTTGCGCTCGATCAGGCGCGACGTGTATTCAAGGCTCTCAGGGCTGACCCGATCAGTCTGCGGTGCCGCCGGCTCGAGCAGGTGCAGCGGCGGCAGCAGGCCACCGACGACGGCCTCGGGGAAAAGCGGGACCTGACGCTCACGCTCGATGCGTTTCTCGGCCTTGAGCGAGCGCGGAGCCACCGCTTCCGGCGTCTCGATGATAATCGGTTCGTGGTTTTCCCCTCGCCGTTTCTCGTCCTCGACCACGGCGTCGCGCTCGCGCGCCACCTCGCGACCGATCCGTCTGTCCTGCCAGCGATCGATCAGTCCACGCAGCGTGGCGTAAGAAAGTTCAAGCAGTGCGCCCAGACGTTCCACTGCCGACAGCCACGACATTCCCGAAAAAACGCTCCAGCCGAGCACCAGGGCAGCAAGCAGGGTCAGCGTCGCGCCGGTATAGCCGAGATAACGCACAGACAGCCGACCGATTTCAACCCCCAGCATTCCGCCGGGGACCAGCGGCAACTGGGCTTTGAGTGAATAAAAACGCAAGGCTTCGAGCCCGCAACTGGCCACGATCAGGATGATGAAACCGGCCAGCGCAATGTAGAGAGGACGCCGATCGACCGTACGCAGGCCGTCCAGACGACGGTAACCCCACCACACGAGGGCCACCAGGAAAACGATCCACCACCAGGCTGAAAGGCCGAAGACATAAAGCAGCAAATCAGCCAGCCAGGCGCCGCCACGCCCTGCCGGATTGTGCAGGATTACCCCTTGCACAGCATGCGACCAGCCGGGATCACCGCGCTGGTAACCCCACAACGCCAGAGAAAGAAATACGGCCAGAACAATCAGTGCCAGCCAGCGCGATTCCTGCAGCACCACCGCAATTTTCTCGGGTAGCGGGCTGGGGGCATCGGACGGGCTGTCGATCTTTCCGGTAGATTTATGCGGCGAAGCCATCAATATCGGTACAAAAGTAATAAGAGGAGATTATAGCCGGCTGCCGGCAGCAACCGGAAAAAGCGCTTCATCCTCGGCCAGGACAATCCGCCCTTCTTCGACACGGATATAGCCGCTGTGCTCCAGATCCTTCATCACACGACTGACCATCTCGCGTGACGCCCCCACCATCTTGGCCATGTCCTGTTTGCTCACTTTGCGGCGAATCACGCGCAAGCCATTTTCCTCCTCGGAAAAATCGAGGAGCAGCCTGGCCACCCGCCCATAAACGTCCATCAGCGCCAGACTCTCGATCTTGCGATTGGCCTCGCGCAAACGCTGCACCAGGCTCTTCATGATATTCAGGCAAAGATCGACGTTCCCGGCCAGAGCTTTGGCGAATTCAGTCTTGGCCATCTCCAGCAATTCACAACGCTCATTGGCGAGCACGTCGGCCGAACGCGGGGAACCGTCAATCAGCCCCATTTCGCCGAAGCACTCGCCGGCAGCAAGAAGGGTCAGAATCACCTCGTTGCCTTCGGCATCCCGATTCAGGACTTTCGCACTGCCACTCACAATGACGAACAGCGAATCGGTTTTGTCACCCGCGCGGACGATCGTCGTATTGCGCGCTACCTTGCGGCAAACCGCCATTTTCTCAAGTTGTTCGAGTTCTGACCCGGACAAGCCGGCAAACAAGGGGATCGTCCGCAACAAGGACAGAGATGATCTCCCGGCAGACGGATGCTCTTCTACCGGCATGGGTCTATTTTTCATTTGAGCAATTATTTCAAGGAGTTGTAGGTGGATTATAAGACAATTCCTGACTCTAGCACCAATACAGCACAGAACCAGTCCGGCATTGCCGGTATAATTTCTGCCTGACTTTGCCTCGAAAGGAATAAACATGGCCCAGACATCACGCCACTGCCGCTTGCTGATCCTCGGTTCCGGCCCTGCCGGCTACACGGCGGCCGTTTACGCCGCCCGCGCCAACCTCAAACCGGTGCTGATTACCGGCATGGCTCAGGGTGGCCAGTTGATGACCACCACCGAAGTGGATAACTGGCCGGCTGATGCCAAGGGCGTTCAGGGTCCGGAACTGATGCAGCGCTTTGAAGAGCACGCGCGCCGCTTCGAAACCGAAATCATCTTCGACCATATTCATACCGCCAGGCTGGGCGAAAAGCCCTTCACGCTGATCGGCGATGCCGGCACCTACACCTGCGATGCGCTGATCATCGCCACCGGCGCTTCGGCACAGTATCTCGGCCTGCCGTCGGAAGAAGCCTTCTCGGGTCGCGGCGTTTCCGCCTGCGCCACCTGTGATGGTTTTTTCTACAAGAACAAGCCGGTGGCGGTCATCGGCGGCGGCAATACGGCCGTTGAAGAAGCCCTTTATCTGGCCAATATCGCCAGCCACGTCACGCTCGTGCATCGCCGCGACAAGTTGCGCAGTGAAAAAATCATGCAGGACAAACTGTTCGAACGCGAGAAGGCTGGCAAGCTCACCATCAAGTGGAACTCGACGCTAGCTGAAATCCTCGGCGACAAGAGCGGCGTGACCGGTATGCGCATCAAGAGCACAGTGAACGGCAGTACGCAGGATATTGCCCTGGACGGAGTGTTCATCGCCATCGGCCACAAGCCGAACACCGACCTGTTTACCGGCCAGCTTGCGATGGAAGGCGGCTACCTGATCACCGAGGGCGGGCGCACGGGCAAGGCCACGCAGACCAGCATCCCCGGAGTATTCGCCGCCGGCGACGTGCAGGATCACATCTACCGCCAGGCCTGTACCTCGGCGGGCACGGGCTGCATGGCCGCGCTCGACGCCGAACGCTATCTCGACAATCTCGATGGCTGACTGATTGCCTTGCGCCGGAATCCTGTCCCCGGCGCAAGAGAAAAACATTCGCCTCGACCATGAGCCAGCGGCAGCAACCGACCCCGGAAGAACTCGCCGCCTTTCACGCGGCCGTTGACGGAGCCATCCCGCTGCGACCGCCTGAACGGATCGCCTTCGAGCCACCCAAACCCAGCCCGCACCCGCGTCAGCGCGAACTCGACGAAGCCGCCGCCATCAAAGAATCCCTGCACGGCCCGTTTGAAATCGACGACCTGCTGGCCATCGGCGATGCCGACTCCTTTTTGCGTAGCGGACTGCCGCGCAGCGTCCTGCGCGACCTGCGACGCGGTCGCTGGTCGATCCGCAACCATACCGATCTGCATGGCCTCAACCGCCACGAAGCGCACGAGGAAGTCGCCCGCTTTCTGGCCGAATCGGGCAGCGCCGGCAAACGCTGCATCCGCATCGTGCATGGCCGCGGACATGGATCACCCGGCCGCGAAGGCATCCTGCGCCAACTGGTCAAAGGCTGGCTGGCGCGCCGCAAGGACGTCCTCGCCTTCTGCCATGCCCCGTCCAGCGACGGCGGCGAAGGCGCCCTGTGGGTGCTGCTCAAGGCCGACAAGCCCGAAAAACGATAAGCCTGCCGGAATGACCGCAGCGGAGATTGAAACAAGCGGATGGTTTGAACCTGGCAGAGGACTGCTGAGGGGTCGCGAAGCGACCGCCCTTTCTTCGGATCCATCGCCGGAAAGCAGTCAGTGAAATTCCGATTCCTGGAAGCGGCCTGTCGTCACCTAATGAAGTGATCAGACCGCTTAGTGAACTCAAAGCTGCGGTCAGCCAACCTTGCCCAGCTTAGCAGTAAACCAGAACGTGCTGCCTTTTCCTTCAATGCTTTCCAGGCCGATTCTTCCACCCGTCGCCTCGGCCAGACGCTTGCAGAGTGCAAGACCCAGACCAATCCCCCCATAGTTGCGGGTTAACGAACCGTCAATCTGCTCGAAAGGGGTAAAGAGGCGATTTTGAACTTCAGCTGAAATCCCGATGCCGGTATCCGTGACCTCAAATCTGACCAGGACATCGGACTGGCCATCTTGAGCCAGCAGGGCACGCACAGTAACCTGACCCTCTGCCGTGAATTTGATTGCATTGCTGACGAGATGCCCAAGGGCATAGCCAATGCGTTCAGCGTCCCCTTGGAGCAGCAGACTCGCCAGGTCAGGGGTGATGTCGGTCGTGAAACCCAGCCCTTTATCCTTGGCCATCGGGGCCTTCTGATTGGCCACGGTTTCCACAAGAGATTCCATCATGAAATCGACCTTGTCCAGGGTGAAATCTTCTGATTCCATCTTGGTGTAATCAAGGATGTCGTTGATGATGGAAAGGAGTTTTTCCGAAGACTGCGCGGCCTTGGTGAGATGGTCTTTTTGTTTAGGATCCGTAGCGCGGCGCAACGCCAACCCCGTCAGCCCCATGATGCCATTCATCGGGGTGCGCAACTCATGGCTCATGGTACTGAGAAATATTGTCTTTGCCCGGTTGGCGACTTCGGCGGCGGCCTTAGCGATAGTCAGAGATTGGTTTGAAATTTCAAGAGCAAGTGTCCGTCGGCGAATCCGATCTTCAAGGTCTCTGTTGAGTCTTCCAATCTCGACCTCGCCGGCCTTGCGCTCGGTGATGTCGCGCGCGAGAACAATGAAACGAACTTCGTCGTTCAAGACCCGTGCTTTGCGTGCAAGCGAAAGTTCAAACCACAAAGTGCCCTGCGCGTGCGCGAGTTCGATTTGCTTGCCGTGTGAAAATCCTTGCTCATTCGCGTCGCGCAGGGCCGCCATCACTCCTGCGGCGGCGCCCTCCGGGAGCAGTTCCGAGACAAGCTTTCCGAGCATTTTCTTAGGTGATGCAAGCCGCAATCCACCACGCGGCGACTGGCAAGCATGGCAGCGGCCATCGAGACCGAGTTCAACCAAGAGATCGGGAATAGCTGTGAGCGTGACCAGTAGCTGTGCCTCGTTTTCCTGCAACTGTTTCTGTTGCAGCAATACGACAGCCTTTTCAGCCACCAGTTTGCGTCTCGTGATCAGCAGTCGGGCACCCAGCAACAAGATCAGGGCGATGGCGAGAACGACACAAACGATGGCAGTACTGTAGCGGCTCACGACATCCTGCAGCGTAAAGTGTGGGCTGGTCTCGAACGGTGGCAAGCGTAATGCTCTGAGCAAATCGCTGACCGGTCCGTAATCAGCCGGCACGGAAAAACCGTGGATTCCCGCTGCTCGAGTCAGTTCAGAGTTATCCTTGAGCAGGAATAGCGTCGCAGCGACCTGCCGGGCAAGAGCCTCGTCGGTTTGGGGAAGCATGCTGAAGGGCCACTCGGGATAAAGCCGGGTCGATACGGCGACCGGGAAATCCGGCAGGTTCTGACGATTGAGAAGCTTGATCCGTGTCATGTCCAGCTTGCCCTCTGCGGCCATGCTCTCGAGCACGCCGGTGCGCACGAAGCCAACGTCCGCACCTCCATCGATCACAGTGGCTACGACGTTGTCGTGAGGCATTCCGGTTGACTTTAGCCTGCTCCCGATCGGCAGGGGAATTCCCGCCTGTGCCAGCTCATAAGCCTGCGCCTGGTAACCGCCGAGCGATCCGGTACCGACGATGGCGACCGACTTGTCTCTTATGTCGGCCAACGAATTGATATTGCCTTGTTCGGCACGACTGAACATCACACCGCCGATTAGCGTGATTCTCTGCCCTTTCAGATCTGTTGCCAAAGTGGCTAGCGGTGCGGACAATCCGTTGCGTTTCGCCAGGATGATGTAATGCCCGGGATTGGTCAGCACGAAATCGAGCTGGCGGCCGGCTACAGCCAGATCCAGTTCGGGGTAGGTCATGGCCTGCACCACGAAATCGCGTTCCGGCATGGTCTGTTTGAGTGCATTTTCCAGAGGCTGCCATTGCCTCAAGGTCTGTGCTTTGGAACGGAATGCGAGAATGCCAATCTTGACCGTATCAGCGCCGTAGGCTGAAATTGACTGTAGTGTTGCAATGGCCAGACAAACTAACAGCAATACCGTTTGAGAAGAGGCTCTCCGACCCAGTGTCTGCATGTTCAATTATCCAGGGATTTTGCAGGTAAGAAATAGGCGCGTATCAGTGACATCAAATTGCCGTCATGCTTGAGCAATTCGCCTGCGACCATAACGGCGGACAATTCATGGTCTCAAAGTTGGCGTCGTTTTCATATACGTAGTTTCCGCAAGAAGAGCAGGAACTTCGCAGGAAAGGGATCTTGACGGAAGCGTGCTGCTCCGGTTGAGACGTGGCCAGGCCGTTTGTCACTTATGCCGTGTTGCCCGTCGAGACGTGTTGTAATACGTGCATCGCACGAACTATATGCATCAGTTCGGAAACCCTGTCATCTGGCATCGCCCCGGTGTTCGCTCAAGGCCACGATCCACTTCCCGCGGATTTTAAAGGGCGGCGGCGCACGCCGATGAATCTGGACATTGTAGTTGCGATGTCGCTGGAGTATGCCCAAAGAGGCCGAGGCTATAGTCATCTTTTCCAGCTTGATTGAGTTGGTCTTGGGCGGATGGACCCGCGCATGAATCCTGCATCATCATGCTCGAATTGAATGCACAGCCTTTCGACTCGCGCCTCATCCAGTATAGAAGCTCGGTTATGCCTGCCAAACTGCGCCAGATTGGGTGTGATTGGGTGTCTTTTTGGTATGTTGTATAGATCGCAAATTTCCCGTTCGGGTAATTGTCACAAGAGTCTGAGCAAAAAGTCACAAAACATTCCCGATCGGGAAGTATGGCTTGCGCCGAGGCGAATTCTGGCCGATAATTTCCCGAACGGGAAACAGGACGAGCCATGATATCCATTCGATCACCTCAACAACTCGGCGATGCACTTCGCGTCGCCCGCAAGCAGATCGGGCTGACGCAGCCTCAGTTGGCTCTGGCGGCAGGAGTTGGTGTGCGTTTTATCGTCGACCTTGAAGCAGGTAAGCCCACCTTGCGACTAGAAAACGTGTTGCGGGTTATTGATGCTCTGGGTGGAGAGATCCAGTTGATCGGATTGCCATCCGTTGCCGCCGGCGATCAACGTGAGGAAAGCGACCATGGCGCATGAGTTGGAAGTCTGGTTATTCGAAGGCCGTGTCGGCAGTTTGGCGCTGGTCGATGGCCGACTGAGTTTTTGCTATGCACCCGGCTGGTCATCGCTGCCGAATGCCGTTGCTTTGTCCGCCTCACTGCCCCTGCAAGCGGAGCCGTTCGATGATCGCAAGACTCGCCCCTTCTTTGCCGGCCTGCTGCCGGAGGGGCAGATGCGCCGCCTGATCGCGCAGCAATTCCAGGTTTCTGGCCAGAATGACTTTGCGCTGCTGGAGCACATCGGTGGCGAATGCGCCGGGGCAGTGACGTTCCTGGAGCCCGGGCAGGCTTTGCCTGCGCCCGCACACGGCGATGACGTTCAATGGCTGAGCGATGAGGAAGTCGTTGCTATCCTGGATGAATTGCCGCGTCGACCGATGTTGGCGGGCAAAGATGGACTGCGGCTTTCCTTGGCTGGTGCCCAAGACAAACTGCCGGTGGTTTTTGATGGCAACCGCCTCGGTTTGCCTCGCCATGGCACGCCCAGCTCCCACATCTTGAAGCCCCCTATCCGCGCCGTTGAGGACAGTGTGATCAACGAAGGATTCTGCATGGCACTGGCTGAAGCCATGCAGTTCAAGCCGGCGAAGTCAAAAGTTCATGCTGTATTGAATCGCCCTTTCTTGCTGCTTGAGCGCTACGACCGGGTCGCGGATGAGCAAGGGCACCGGCGGCGCCTTCATCAAGAAGATTTCTGCCAGGCACTGGGTGTCGAACCTGAAATGAAATACCAAAACGAAGGAGGGCCAGATTTAGCCCAATGCTTCAATCTGGTCCGTCGTGTCGCCCGCCCCAGTGCGCCCCAGGTGCTGCGCTTGTACGACTATGTGATCTTCAATGCGCTGATCGGCAATCACGATGCGCATGCCAAAAACTTCTCACTGCTGTACGCAGGCAAGATACCCGTCTTGGCCCCGCTCTACGACACGCTCTCGACAGCGGTGTATCCAACACTGACGCCCAAAATGGCGATGAAAATCGGTAGCAAGTACAAGTTCAGCGAAGTCCAGGCGCGACACTGGGATCAGTTTGCAGAAGGTGCCGGGCTTGCCAGAGCGCAGGCCAAAAGGCGCGTTCTGGAGTTGGCGAAGTCGCTGCCGCTGGCCGCTCACAAACTTCAGTCCGATCCAGGACGCGGCTTTGCTGACAATCCAGTGGTTGAGCGAATCATTGCCTTGATTGAACAACGCTG
>CAIVZW010000218.1 GCA_903910495.1 uncultured beta proteobacterium | reverse complement strand
CTGCCGCAGATACTCCTCCTCAGACCAGGAGCCGAGCCCATTCCGCGCGGGGATTTCATCGGATAAGGCGTCGAAAACACTCAGTCCGCCCTCGATCAGATCAACAGCCCATTGATTGAGGCGTATCCTGCTGAATTCGAGGGAGCGCTGCGACTCCTGTATCAGCGATGCAAGTGGAGTGCCCTGGTAGAAGCGGCAGTACATGTTGTGTCCAAAGGCATAGGCCGCGTACTGCAGATTGCCCGACCGCAGCCCGATGTCGAAAGCATCTGTATAATCTTGCGTGGCGTGCTTGAGATGTTTGAACCAGTGCCGAATCGAACTGCCAATCATCAGATAAAAGACGCTTTGGTCGGACGGGGCTCGAAACGTGCTGGTCATGAGACGGGTCGCCAGTTCACCGAACTCGTTTGCCGTAACATAATCGTTATCCACCCACCCCAGCAGACCGCCAAATGCCGTGTGGCTGTAGCCAACCTGAGGGATATTGCCATATCTCAGTGTCAGGTTCACCACTTTCGGCACAATCACGCTCCACAGCCGTTGGTGTGACCGGTAGCAGGGCGGACCCATGGTGATAAGAAGCTTTGACGCCAGGAGCATCTCGGGATGGCTCATAACGGGCAGGTCCATCAGCGAGGAAACCGAACGGCTTCCCAACTCCTGCCGCACCTGCGCGATCTCATCATCACGCACCGCCTCGTAGCCTTCCTCGGGCAGGCTGATCCCCAGCGCGGCGAGTGCCCGCCGGCCCGCTGCAATCGCCTCCGGATACCTGGCGAGCAACGTATATTGAACGATAAGAGTGTTAAGAGCCTCCGCCTTCTCAAGGGCTGTCCTCGCATGATCCACCGCTTGTTGAATACATCGCTCAGCCTCGCTGCGGTCTCCCTCAAGGAACTCACATACCGCGAGTTCCTTGGCAAGCTCCATGGTCAACTCGTGCCGGTCGCGCCAGAGGCGTTCGGCCAGGCCGGGGCTTTTCAGAAAGCGGTCCGCCGAGCGATAGAACTGAAGCGCTGAGCGGTAGGCGGTCGCAGCATAGGCTTTGCGCGCCGCGGCGATGTTCAACTCAACCATTTCCACCTGCTCTGCCGTATCTTGAATCAGGCAATGCCCGGCGTTCAGGTCGCTCACAACCTCGAACAACCTTTCGGCAAGCTGTTCCGGACTAAGGCTGGCCAGCCACAGTCTGCCGATTTTCAGCAGAATGCTCGGAAGTTCTGCGGGCTCAATCAGGGTATATGCCGCCTGCTGCACCTGATCGTGTAGGAACATATAGGAGTGGGGGACGCGAGAAACTCCCGCGGAACAGTCACTTTCACCACCGCCCAGCGGTAGGATCAATTGTTTCGCCTGACAGGAGAAAAGCAGCTCCAGGCACCGCTCGCGCGGGCGTTCGCTTATGACGCTCAGGGTTTCCAGATCAAAGCGATTACCAAGGCAGGCTGCCAAAGACAGGAGGTTCCGGCTGTCAGTGTCAAGAAGGCGACATTTTAGGACAAACAGTCCAACCACATTGCCGGGCAGATCCACTTCATCCCCTTCGTCAACGCACCATTGCCAGCAGTTCCGGGTGTGGTCAAACCGGATTAGATTGAAATCGTGGAGGAAGGTGAGAAACGCCAGCAAGAAGAACGGGGTTCCCTGGGTCTTGTCGTAGATGACCTTTGTCAGTCCCTCAATGTCTTCGATGGCCGGCTTCAACGAGTCCGCCACAAGCTTCTGCACGTCATCTACGCTGATGTTCCTAACTGGAAGCGTTTCAACAGGAATGGCCTGGCTCTGCAGATAGCCCACCGCGGACGCCAGTGGGTGGGTCGAGTCTACTTCGTTCTCGCGATAGGAAACGATCGCCAGCAGATAGCGCAACGTATTGCCGACCTGCATATGCTTGAGCAGTTCCAACGAAGCGGCGTCCGCCCATTGCCAGTCATCAATGAACAACACCAGAGGATGTTCGGGTTGGCAGATGACCTTGAGAAAGTCGTGAAAGACCCCGGAAAAACGGTGTCGGGCTTCCTGGGGGCTGATGCCTCCCAAGGGTGGTTGCGGTCCAAGGAAGAACTCCAATTCCGGAACCAGATCAACCAGCAACTGCCCTCGGTCGCCGATGGCTTGAATGATATCGGCCTTACATTGCGAGCGTTGCTGCTCGTCACCAGACTGCAATTCCCGGCAGAGTTCCGCCAGTGCCTGTCGAAATGCGAAATAGGGGATATTCTTGCGGTATTGATCGAACTTGCCCTGAATGAAGAAGCCGTTTCCATCCCGCACCGGCACCCGAAGCTCCTGCACCAAGGCCGTCTTTCCCACCCCGGAATACCCAGGCACCAACAGAACTTCACCATGACCGCGGCCGATGCGTCCAAAGGTTTCGAGCAGCACGCCTAGCTCTCGGTCGCGACCATAAAGCTTGTTGGGAATCCGTAGTTCGTCCATGCTCCGTATGCCTTCCTAGTTCTTGGCAGCAAGTTGGAGTGTTCCACACAGCTCCAGGGCCTTCTCCGTGGCAAGATGCTCCACGGCCACCGAGATTCTTTGGTGTTCCCATAGCTCGCCCACCTGGTACAGAGCGCGCTGAAACAGATTGACATACAAGTCCTTGATCCCAACCTCGGCGACCACCAACTCCCGTACGATCGCAACACAACGCGCGCGTTCGCCTGCCAGGATCGCCGCTAGATATTGCTCGTAGATGGGTTCTGTCAATATGGTTTGCATAGGCTTGTTTATCCCGTACGAAACTCCGGCGACAACACGCGATTCAATACCACCAGAACCCTACGCTACAGTACGCTGGCAATCCTCGCGGTGTCGGGCACAATCCCTCCAATCGTGCAGACCCTCACGGCGAAAAAACCGCGGTATTCTGGGCAAATCATCCAGCGGCGTCTGGGCGGCCAGTTCGATCCTGAATGGGACAACGACGGTAAAAACTGTTCCGCCGGGTAACCGACGGCCAGGAGAATGTATCGTTGAACCGACTCCTGTCTATAGTTGGCTTCGACACGGATTGGCAAAACGTGGCTTACTGCTGTAATCAACCACCGTGCTCCCTGATTTACGCTTGAGTTTCTCCAAAACCTCGCGCCATCGAGATCGACCGCACCGAGTGTCAAGAACCGTTCCTTTCCCGGCAACCAGGCCGACACCCCGCCCTTCGACCGATTCTCCCGCCAAACCAGTCCCAGATTGCCATCTCGAAATTCAAAGTGCCATCAATCCGTGCAATGCGAGGTTTTTGACACAAGTTCTGCCGCCT
>CAIVZW010000217.1 GCA_903910495.1 uncultured beta proteobacterium | reverse complement strand
CGAGTGGCAGCCTGAGGCGGATGACAAGACCGTTGTCGGCAGTGCCGGTGCCAGCCGGCTCGACCTGTCGGCGCTGGCCAGTCTTGCCGAGTACTTGCCCTTTGATGCGCAATCCCGGAAGTTGCTGAGGGATTACGCACCACGCGGTTTTGTCAGCAATCTCAGCGCCAAATGGAAGGGCGATGCCAGTCGACTGCACAGCTATGCGCTGAAAGCAGGGTTCGAGGGACTGGCGCTCAAGGCGCAGGGTTATTTCCCCGGTTTTTCCGGCATGTCGGGTACCCTGGACGCGAGCGAAAACGGAGGCAGCTCCACGCTGCTCTCGAAAGAATCGACCATCGATCTGCCCAGCGTTTTCCCGGAATCGCTGATCCGGCTGGATCTGCTCACGGCGCAGGCCAAATGGAAAATCAGTGAGGGCGTGCTCGATGCCGAGCTGTCGCGAGTCGAGTTTGCCGGGCCGGATGCGGCGGGTTCGGCACAGGGCAGCTACCGGAATACCGGGGCCGGGCCGGGACATATCGATCTCACCGCGGCGCTGACCCGTGCCGACGCACGGGCCGTCTGGCGCTACATGCCGCATGTCGTCGGCAAGGGCGCGCGCTACTGGTTGCGCGATTCCCTGGTGTCCGGCCGTGCCAGAGAGGCGAAGCTGACCCTCAAGGGCAATCTCGACGATTTCCCTTTCCTCGAAAAAAGAAAGGGACAGTTTCTGGTGACCGTCAAGGCACAGGATGTCGTGCTTGACTATGCCAAGGGCTGGCCGCGAATCGACGGGATCAGCGGCGATCTGCGCTTCGCAGGCAATGGCATGGTGGTCGATGCGCATCGCGGCGCTATGCTCGGCGCGAAGCTGCTGACAACCCGCGCCGAGATTCCTGATTTCGACGCCCCGATTTCCACACTGCTCGTCAAGGGGCAGGCCGAAGGCGCGACCTCGGAGTTTCTCAGGTTCATCGATCAGAGTCCGGTGGCCGAGCGCATCGATCACTTTACCGAGGATATGCGCGCCAGCGGCAACGGGCATCTTGATCTGGGTCTGGTGATTCCGCTTGACGAGGCGAGTCTGGGAGATGCGAAGGTCGATGGCACTTTCCGCCTGCTGAATAACGATGTCGTTGTCGATGCGGCATTGCCACCGATACGGCAGGTCAATGGCACGGTGCAATTCTCCGGCAGTGATTTGCGGGTGCCGGAGATCAACGGCACGCTTCTCGGCGGGCCGCTCCAGATCAAGGGCGGGTCGCAGAAAGACGGCAAGGTGCTGATCACGGCCAGCGGTTCGGTGAATATCGAGCAGTTGCGCAAGCAGTCCGATTTGCCACTGCTGGCGAGCCTGTCGGGAACGACGTCATACAGTGGCGAGGTGCGCATCAACAAGCGTAACGCCGACCTGGTGGTTGATTCGACGCTGGTCGGGCTGAACTCGGTTCTGCCCGAACCGTTCAATAAAACAGCCGACGAGACCTTGTCCCTGCGCTTCGAAAAGAGAATCCTGCCGGCTGTGTCCGCAGCCAGGGGTGAAAGGGCCGATGGGCCGCTTCGCGATCAGATCAGTGCTTCGCTGGGCAATGGGTTTTTGCTGCAGCTGATTCGGCGCAGGCAGGCCGAGGGCTTTGTTGTCGAGCGCGGGGCAATTGCCGTTGGTCGGCCATTGCAGTTGCCCGAGCGCGGCGTAACGCTTGGCGTGACGGCAAAAAAAGTTGATCTTGACTACTGGCAGCGTGTGCTGCGTCCTGCCGGTGCTGCTTCATCGCCCGAGAACGATTCTTCGCCTTCGTCGCCGTTCGTCAATGCGGTAAGCATCAGGACAGCGGATCTTCTCCTGCTCGGGCGGCACTACAACGATGTCGACCTGGCCGCTTCATCAGCACTTTCGCAGTGGAAGATTCGCCTGAATTCACCTCAGGCCAGTGGTGATCTGCTGTGGGATACCGCAGGCAGCGGCAAGATGACAGCTCGCTTCAGGAAAGTGGCGCTTGAGCCCGCGCCGGACTCGATCAATTCCGCTGCCGGGGAGACCATAGAAAAATTGCCGGAGCTCGATCTCGTGGCCGACGAGTTCTCGCTCGGGGAGCGTCGGTTCGGCCGGCTCGAATTGCAGGCGCGCAACGAAGGCGGGGTGTGGCGACTGAACAAGATTCAGGCGACCAATCCCTACGGCAATCTTTCCGGCAACGGGCAGTGGCAGTTTGCCGCCGGCAAGAGTCGGACGCAGCTCGATTTCAAGATTGACAGTGGCGATGTCGGCAAGCTGCTTGAGCGTCTGGGCTACCCCGGCACCGTGCGTGCCGGAACGGCTCAATTTGCCGGAAAGATCGGCTGGGACGGGCCGCCGACTGCTCTGGACTATGCTTCCCTGAGCGGCGACATGACTCTTGAGGCGAGCAAGGGACAGTTCCTGAAACTTGATCCCGGAGCCGGCGGAAAGTTGCTCGGCCTGATCAGCCTGCAAGCGCTTCCGCGCCGGATCACGCTCGATTTCCGCGACGTTTTCAGTGAAGGCTTTGCCTTCGACAGCATTAGCAGCAAGTTGAACGTCCAGAATGGCCTGATGCGCACGGATCGGCTGCAGATTGACGGGCCGCCGGCGCGTGTCGTGATGCGCGGCGAGGTCGATCTGAAGCGCGAAACGCAACGGCTCAATGTCAATGTCCAGCCGGAACTGGGCGGCACCGCCGCGCTCGGCGTGGCGTTCATCAACCCGATTGCGGGCGTGGCCACGTGGGTGGCGCACAAGGTGTTTCAGAATCCGCTCAATCACATGTTCGGCTTTGATTATCTGGTCACCGGCAAGTGGGAAGATCCCAAGGTCGAAAAACTTTCTGAAAGCACCCCGCCGGCGAGCACGCCGCGTTTGCCGACAATCCAGAATGCTACGGGGGCAGCGAATGAATCTGCAAAACAGTGAAAGCGGCCAGCCGAAGAATGCGCGTCTTGCTGCCGTGCAGATGGTGTCAACGCCGCGCGTCGGGGAAAACCTGGAAACAGCCGGCCGGCTGATAGCCGAGGCGGTGGCGCAGGGCGCGGATGTGGTGGCGTTGCCCGAGTATTTTCCGGTCATGGGCCTGCGCGACGGCGACAAGTTCGCGCTACGCGAAGCCGATGGCCACGGCCCGATCCAGGACTTTCTCGCGCAAACGGCTCGCCGGCACGGCATCTGGCTGGTCGGCGGCTCGCTGCCGCTGATGGCCGGTGTGCCGGACAAGGTACTCAACTCCAGTCTGGTCTACAACCCCCGGGGTGAGCGCGCAGTGCGTTACGATAAAATTCACCTGTTCGGTTTCCAGAAGGGGGGCGAGCGCTACAACGAGGGCGCGACCATCGAAGCCGGCAGCCAGCCGGTCGCCTTCGCGACACCCTTCGGGCGCGTCGGTCTGAGCATTTGCTACGACATGAGATTCCCGGAGCTTTATCGTACGCTCGGTGTGGTCGACCTGCTGGTAATCCCGGCGGCATTTACCGAAACCACCGGGCGGGCGCACTGGGAGATTCTGTTGCGCGCCCGTGCCATCGAGAATCAGTGCTATGTGCTGGCCATTGCCCAGGGCGGCCGGCATGAGAACGGGCGTGAAACGCACGGCAACAGCATGCTGATCGACCCCTGGGGCGAAATCCTGGCGCGCCGTGACAAAGGCGCCGGGGTAGTGATCGGGGATCTCGATCATGCCCGGATCGCCGAGGTGCGCGCCAGTCTGCCGGCGCTCGGGCATCGGGTGATGTGAGTATGGAAGCCGCTTTCAACGCAGAGTACGCAGAGACGCAGAGGTCGCAGAGAAAAAACATTTCAGTATGTGGCTTCTCTACGTGTTCTCTGCGTCTCTGCGCCCTCTGCGTTGAAAGAGTTTGAATTTTGAATCCGCAAGAATCGGAAAACCAATGACCGCAAAAGCGCAGTCCCTGCTCGTGCAGGCGCAGAAAACCCTGCTGACCCCGTATGGCCTCGACGTGGCTGATCTGACCCGGGTCTTCGGTACGATCATGGCGCACGACGTCGATTACGCCGACCTTTATTTCCAGTACAGCCGTTCGGAGGCGTGGAGCCTGGAGGAGGGGATCGTCAAGTCGGGCAGCTTCAATATCGATGAAGGCGTCGGCGTGCGCGCCATCGCGGGCGAAAAAACGGCTTTTGCCTACTCCGACGATATCAGCGCGCTGGCGCTCGGCGATGCGGCCAAGGCGGTACGCGCCATCGCCGCCGCCGGGCAGCAGCGTCAGGCCAAGGCCGGTCCGGAACTGAAAAAGACAGCTGCTCATACCCTTTATGTTCCGCTTGATCCCCTGGCCTCGCTTGAGGCGACGGCCAAGGTCAAGCTGCTGGAGCGCCTGGAATCCTACGCGCGGGCCGAGGATTCGCGCGTCACGCAGGTCATGGCGCACATCGCCGGCGAGTACGAGATCGTGCTGGTGGCCGGCAGCGATGGCCGACTGGCGGCCGATATCCGGCCCATGGTGCGTATCTCGATCACCGTCATCGTCGAAGGCGAGGGCGGCAAGCGCGAGCAGGGCTCGGCCGGCGGCGGCGGGCGTACCGATTACAGCTATTTCAGCAATGCCGTGCTGCGCACTTATGCGCACGAGGCGGTACATCAGGCGGTCACCAACCTTGATGCACAGCCGGCACCGGCGGGAACGATGACCGTCGTGCTCGGTTCGGGCTGGCCCGGCAT
>CAIVZW010000216.1 GCA_903910495.1 uncultured beta proteobacterium | reverse complement strand
GCTTTTCGGATTTCATCCACTGCGGAACAAAGGCGTTGCTCGTCAAAGCCGGCCAATTCTGGGGAGATCTGTTCCCATTCGGGATCTGGTCCTGGAAAATACACGTGTTCCACCATGAGATTTCCTTTTGACTTGGTTGCTCGTTGACTCGTTACGTTTCTGGTGCGACGTCTATTCTACTGTTGAATCTGCTTGAGATTTATCCAGTTGCTGTCGCATCCAGTTAATGAATTGCGTTACTTCGGGTCGCTGTATGTGTCTTTCCGGGCAAACAATGAAATGTGTCCGTACCACAAGGGCCCAGTCCGTCTGAAAAATCGGGAGTAGCCGACCATTCGCAATATACGGAGCTGATATCTGCAGACTTTCCAAGGCAACGCCAAACCCTTGCGCCGCGGCTTCCAGAGTCAGATAAGAACGATCAAAACGAAAGGCAAAGTGTTCAGGTGTCCCGATCAAACCACGGCTGGCAAACCAGGCGGACCACTGTACAACGTTCTTTGTTGATTGGATCAGCGGACGTTCGAGTAGGTCTTCCGGATTCCGCATCACTCGCTGTGCAAGAAAATCAGGGCTGGCGAGAGGCAGGACATTTTCGTCGAAGACCGATTGGACAACAAGATTGGGCCACTCAGGAATACCGTAGCGGATATCAATGTCAACCTGGCCAAGTGCAAAATCGGAATGGTCGGGTGAAACCGAAAGTGACAGGGAGATTTCAGGATAGGCCTCGACAAACTCCCTCAGTCTTGGCATTAGCCAAACGCCAGCAAAGGTTGGACAGGAGTGCACATAGAGGGTATTTCGCGCCCCTTTACGCACATCGTTTGTCGCATTACTGATAGCCCCCAGAGCACCGGCCACGCGTTTCAGATAATTTTCACCTGCATCACTGAGCAAGATGCCATGTGACGAACGCTCAAACAGACGAAACCCAAGGAACGATTCGAGATTTGCAATCTGGTGGCTAATGGCCGACGGAGTCAGATGCAATTCACCGGCAGCACGCGCAAAACTCAATCGGCGGGCCACCGCTTCGAAAGCGACCAATGCCGTAAATGGTGGAAGATCGGATCTCATGAAGCACCCTAACATGAAAATTATTCATCGCCGCATGAATTTTTAACTCTTGCGCTCACGACCAATAACTATGCAATATTACAGCAATGACTTTCAATGACAACAAGGATCCATCAAATGTTACTTAACAATCGCGTTGCAATTGTGACCGGCGGAGCCGGTGTCAATGGCCTCGGTTTCGCCACTGCCCGGATGATGTCCGAACAGGGTGCAAAAATCGTCATACTTGATCTTGAGACCGCCAATCCCTCGCAATCCGCCGACCTTCTAGGCAAAGACAATATGGGCGTGGTTGCCGACATCACCAACAAGGCGCAGTGCGAAGAGGCTGTCCAGAAGATTCTCGCTCGCTACGGTCGTATCGACATCCTGGTCAATAATGCCGGCATCACCCAGCCACGCAAAACTGTGGACATCACTGATGCTGACTACGACGCCATTCTCGATGTCAGTCTGCGAGGTACCCTGCATATGTCGCAAGCCGTCCTGCCGGCCATGCAGAAGCAGAAATCCGGTTCTATCGTCTGCATTTCCTCCGTTTCAGCGCAGCGTGGCGGCGGCATCCTCGGCGGCCCGCACTATTCCGCAGCCAAGGCCGGCGTCCTTGGCTTGGCGCGCGCCATGGCGCGCGAATTCGGCGGCGACAACATCCGTGTTAACTGCGTTACACCCGGTCTGATTGCCACCGACATCAACAAGGGCAAAATTCCGGAAGACAAGCGCGCGTCGATCCTGGAATCCATTCCGCTCGGCCGCATCGGCGAACCCAACGATGTTGCCGGTGCCTGCCTGTTCCTCGCCTGTGACCTCTCGAAGTACTGTACCGGCGTCACGCTGGACGTCAACGGCGGGATGCTGATTCACTGACATGACAAGAATCATTTCTAATGGAACCAGCCGGTCGCAATAATGGGCATTAACGTCGCCGTACTATTCCTCGCCACCAATATCCCATGGCTCTCCAAAGCATTACAGAGATCCCTGTTCGGTATCGGTCAGGTGGCGGTTCAATGGACATCCCTGCTTTCCTCATCCTTGGAGTTAACTCATGAATGACACATCCGGCCTTTCCTTCGATGCTCGCGTCGACCGGCTAAGACTGATCGCCAACGAGCTTCGCTGCCACGTAGTGGACATGGTCTATACGGCGCAGTCGGGGCACATCGGCGGCTCGCTGTCAGCCGCCGATTTTGTCGCGGCGCTGTACTTCGACCTGATGAAGGTCGATCCCGCCAATCCGGGGTGGGAAGAACGCGACCGCTTCATCCTTTCAAAAGGGCATGCCTGCCCGATCTGGTATGCCTCGCTGGCAATGCGGGGCTTTTTCCCCATCGAGGAACTCAAGACGCTGCGCAGGAACGACAGTCGTCTGCAGGGGCATCCGATCGCGACCTACCTTCCTGGTCTTGATGCCTCGACCGGCTCGCTGGGACTGGGTTATGCCCAGGCCGTGGGCATCGCGATGGAAGGCAAGCTGATGCGCAAGAAGGATTACAAGGTCTTCGTCGTCCTTGGCGATGGCGAAATCAACGAGGGCGTCGTATGGGAAAGCTCGCTCGCCGCTGCAAAGTTCCAACTCGACAACCTGGTTGCCATTGTCGACATCAACAATCTCCAACTGGATGGCACGCCCGACGAGGTGTTGCCTACACGACCCATCGATGCGAAGTTCCGCGCCTTCGGTTTTGACGTTCTGACGATGAACGGGCATGACATGGCCGATGTGCTGGCCACGCTCACCAAAGCGAAGCTCACCCGCAACGGCAAACCGATCTGTGTCCTCGCCGATACCGTCAAGGGCAAGGGCGTGAGTTTCATGGAAAACCAGCTTGACTGGCACGGCAAGGCCCCCAACGACGAACAATACAAGAAAGCCATCGCAGAACTGAAAGGAGTCACGCTATGAATTTCCCGGCAGCCACCAGCCCGACCCGCCGAGTGTTCGCGGAACGGATGACCGCCCGCGCGGAAACGGACAAGGAATTCGCGGTCTTCGAATCGGACCTTGCCAAGTCCACGTTCTCCTATCTGTTCAAGGACAAGCATCCGGGCCGCTACTTCAACATGGGCATCGCCGAGATCGGCACTGCCGCATCGGCCGCCGGCATGGCCGTGGAGGGTCGCAACGTCATCGTCTGCGGCTACGGCGTCTTCATCACCATGCGCGCTCTCGAAGTCATCCGTTCGTTCATCTGCTACCCGCACCTCAACGTCAAGTTCCTCTCAAGCCATGGAGGCCTCACCGCCGCCATCGACGGTGTCACGCATCAGGCCACCGAGGACATCGCATTCATGACCACGCTGCCGAACATGAAGGTGCTCGTCCCGGCCGACAGTGCCTCGGCAGCGGCCGCGCTCGACATCGCGCTCGATACGCCGGGACCGGTGTTCACCCGCCTCATGCGAGATCCGTTGTTCGAACTGTACGGACCGGGCGAAACCTTCCGTCTGGGCGGATCCAAGGTCGTACGAAAAGGCAAGGACGTCACCATCGCCACCTATGGCGACATCGTCTTCCAGTCCCTTGCCGCTGCCGACGAGCTGGCCAAACAGGGAATCGACGCCGAAGTCATCGATTTCTATTCGCTGAAGCCCTGGGACCAGGCGACGCTGGCCGAGTCGCTCAGGAAGACGGGCGCGCTGGTCGTCGCCGAGAATCACCAGAAGCGCAACGGATTCGGCTATGAGTTGGCCGTGTGGGCGTTGCAGAACAATCCCGTACCAGCGGCCCTGATCGGATTGGAAGACACCTTCGCCGAGAGTGGAAACTACCAGATCACACTCGACAAGTTCGGCATGTCGGGGGCCAGGATCGCGGAGACGACGGCCGCGTTGTTGAAAAAGAAATAGAACCATATTCCTCAAGTCGTCACGCACCAACAAGAAAGGAAAACTATTGAAGATCGTTGTTCTGGACGGATACACACTGAATCCGGGTGACCTGACCTGGTCGGGGATCGAGCAGCAGGGTACGCTGGCGGTCCACGACCGGACCGCGCCCGATCAGATGATGGCACGGCTCGCCGATGCCGAGATCGTCTTCACCAACAAGACTCCCCTGACCCGCGAACATTTCGCCGCCAATCCGCAGATCCGTTTCGTCGGCGTACTGGCGACCGGCTACAATGTGGTCGATATCACGGTCGCCCGGGAATGCGGCATCCCTGTCAGCAACATTCCGACCTACGGCACGATGGCCGTCGCCCAGTTCACTATGGCACTGCTTCTGGAACTCTGTCACCGCGTCGGTCGTCATGCGGACAGCGTCAGGGCCGGCGACTGGTCCGCTGGCAAGGATTTCTGTTACTGGCTCAACCCGCTTGTCGAACTTGACGGAAAAACACTCGGCATCATCGGCTTCGGTCGGATCGGGCAGGCGTTCGGAAAGATTGCACAGGCGTTCGGAATGAATATCCTGGCCGTGGACGAATACCCGGACAAACGGCTCGAATCAGCAACGCTACGCTATACGACGCTCGACGATCTGTACGCCAAGGCCGATGTGATCAGCCTGCATTGCCCGTTGTCTGATAACAACAGCGGCATGATCAATCAGGTGTCCATCGGAAAAATGAAGCCTGGGGTGCTGATCCTGAACACGTCGCGCGGCCCTTTGATCAACGAAGCGGAACTGGCCGAGGCACTTAAATCCGGGCGCGTGGCCGGCGCAGCGGTCGATGTGCTGTCTTCCGAACCGCCTGTTCCTGACAATCCCCTGCTTTCAGCGCAGAATTGCATCGTCACACCACATATCGCGTGGGCAACCCGGGAAGCCCGCACGCGGCTGATAAATGTCGCCGCCGACAATCTCGCCGCGTTCCTCAAGGGCAAACCACAGAACGTGGTCAACCCATGATGGAACATCGTTATTATTGCTGAGAACCATTCGATTGCTGGCGGTCTCGGCGAAGTTATTGCCAAATTGCTGATGCGCAAACAAGTCATTCCGCCCAGTTTCCGCCGGATTGCCCTGCCGGATGCCTACCTGGATGCCAGTGCTTTTACTATACTGCATGAACGCCGTGTGATCTCGCCGGCGGCAAGGGTCCGGAGCTTCAAATCATGGTTATAGGACGCTGTAGATGTTTGTAACAGGTGTTGTTAAAGTAGTTGCGGTGCAAAAGAGGTAGAACAGGAGGCAAGTGTTTTCCTGTGCTGCCGTTTGTTTTACTCATACAAGGAGGTCACACATGAAAACCCAGTTCAAATGGCTCGCAATGACGCTAGCTGCAAGCGCATTTTGTTTTGCGCAGACGGTCTCAGCCCAGGCTCCGATTAAACTGACGCTCGGCCATAATGCCGCGCCCGGCAATCCAAAAGCACTGGCAGCGCTAAAGTTCGCCGATATCGTCAAGGAACAGAGTAAGGGGCGGTACACCATTCAGGTTGCCGGAGCTGCACAACTTGGTGATGATTTGACGAACATCTCGAGCATGCGCACAGGCACCCTTGACATGAGCGTCAATTCTCAAGGACCTCTGTCTTCGGTGGTTCCTGAACTGGCCGCTTTGGGTTTGCCCTACGCGTTCAAGACTCAACCGGAGGCATGGAAGCTGCTGGATGGCAAGATCGGTGAAGAACTGGCAAAGAAACTGGAAGCCAAAGGCCTGATTCTCCTCGGATGGATGGATAACGGCATACGCCAGGTTTCGAACAACAAGCGCCCGATCACCAAGCCGGAAGACCTCGTCGGCGTGAAACTGCGTACGCCGGCAGATCCGGCGACCGTCGACATGTTCCAGGCCATGGGTGCCAGCACCCAGCAAATCAATTTCGGCGAACTCTACATCGCAATTCAACAGGGTGTAGTTGATGGCCAGGAGAATCCTCTGGCAAACATCCACTCATCGAAGCTACACGAAGTACAGAAATACATCTCGATCACCAATCACAAGTATGAGTCGATGCCTTTTGTGATGAGTGCAATTACCTGGGGTCGTCTCTCGGCTGACGATCGCAAGATGATCAAGGACGCCGCACAGGAAGCCACTGCCTTCGAGCGCAAGTTGATGTTTGAATCTGACGAAAAACTGATGGCCGAATACAAGAAAATGCCTTCTGTTCAGATAAATAATGCAGATCCGGCAGCTTTCAAGGCTGCTACCCAGAAGGTGTGGGAAGCTTGGGAGCAGAAACCTTTTGGCGATTTCGTCAAGCAGTTCCGTGCCGCTACCAAGTAAATCACGCAGGGCGGCATGCCTATGCCTGGACAAGGCTGCTGCCCTTGGCACCCTTCTGATTGTGTTTAGGATAAGCGAATATGTCAATAAGTGAAAATTGGCCATCTCCGGAAAATGAAGGAAGCTCTCCGGCAAAGTCATTTGTCGTAACTGCTGCCCACTCAATCGAAAACTGGATAGGCCAACTCTGCAGAGTGATC
>CAIVZW010000215.1 GCA_903910495.1 uncultured beta proteobacterium | reverse complement strand
GGCAGTTCCATCCTGATAAGCATCGCCGGATGATACGGTGTAACGCCTGGCAGCATAGGGCGGAACTTCGCCTGCAATAAAAGCGAGTTCGCCATTCGTCAGGCGCTGGGATGGAACAGGCTTCCCCTTTTCATCTGTAACACGATCACCGGCTGCCGATTGTTCTTTCGGCAGCAGAACCAGTTCGGTTCTTGGATATGACATGGTGTTCCAGACATCGATTCCATTTGTTTTCCCGGCTGTTTCATCCATGGACAACATCTTAGCGGCCTGATCCAGGAGACCGCGAGACTGTTTATCGGCCGCCAAAGCATATCCCTGTTTTATTTCCCACTGATCCTTCGAGAACTTACAATCGGGGTCTGTGATACTACTCCAGGCTCCCCAGGTATGCTCCGAATAGAGAAGCACGCTGTTCCAAGCATCTTCGAAAGCAGCCGCCGGATACGCTGAGGGTTTAGTCATCGCAAAAATCGCCTCAGCCTGTACCATACGGTCTGAGCTGGCCCGGTTCATCGCCGTTTCAAACGCTGACGATCCTGCCCCGTCTTCCCAGTAGGGCGTCCAATCCCCGCTGACCGTTTTCAGTTTATCGCCATACCGTTTTTCAAACTCCGAAAAAGCATGTCTGGCAGATGAAATTATTAATCTCGGCGAGACATATTTAGCATTCCAATCCTTTATGAAGTCGCAGATTAACGCGTCAGGAGCTGAGTTGTCACCGTATCCCGGCCAGCGCAAATAGGTCATGTCATACGGGTATTGCTGTTTCGCCATCCCTTCCATAAGATCATTTACAAGCTCCTCCGACATAAATTCATATTTGGACGGCCTGGCGTAACCCCAGCGCGGTATCCACGCAAGAACCTTTGACTTGCCGTCAGGCCCGACCCAGTAGAAAGGTTTATTTTCCCACTCGCGGAGAATGGTGCCGATCCGGTCGAAGGTATTCGGCCCGACCGAAAAATACTTTATACCAGCCTGCGTCATAGCCGGTACCGTTCCCCAGGTATAACCAGGCACATCGCTGATCATGGCTAAATCAATTTTCACACCGCACTGATCAGCCAGCTTTGTGGAATAACGGAACAGCCGGATCAACTCCTCCGGTCGGCACAGTCCCGTCAGCTCGTTCAGGTACATACCGCACAACTCCACCTGACCACTCTTCACCGCCTCCACGAAATCCGCCCGTTGCTGGTCATTCAGCCGCCGCTGGTAAAGATCTGCCGCCCAGAGCACTTCGACGCTCCAGATAAACCTGGAGCCGGCCGGGTAATCCGCAGTCTTCTTTGCAAGCGCTATTCCCTCAAGCAGGTTATCCACCTGCTTCTTTTCAATGGCGGTCTGAATTTCGGTAAATCCAATATCAGTATGAGAATGAGGAACAACATACACTGTCATCTTCCGGACGGGCTTGAGCGTCACCACCTGGCTGACCAGTTCCTTTTCTCCTGCTGTCAGCCTGACCTGCACCTGGCTTTCCTTTTCCAGCGCCGGGACAAGTCCCTCGACACGCTGGACTCCGGTAATGAGCTTGATCTTTACAGCCGCAGCATCACCGATCTGCAGCGAAGCATCCGCCGGCCCGCCCTGGTAATCCAGCGAGATTATTACAGGTTGCCAGAACTTTCCGTCCCGTTCAACCAGTGCGGCCAAAGGCTGAACCGACGGCAGTTTAAGTTCTTGCGCCGTCACCATATTGAACGCCAACAGCAATCCCGACATCAGCATAGTAAAGTTTTTCATGTATTTTACCCCTGCTTTTTAAGTTGGATTTGTTTCACAATGATGTTATAACCGTCGAGATTCAGTTTCGGGTTTTCGCCCTTTAGGTCCGAAGTCTTGAACCGCATCGTTATTGTACAGCGTTCGCCTGGCAGCAATGACAGGTAGTTGTCACTGTAAAAGGTTGGAAGGACCCGCTCTCCGGAAACGGCACGTACCACGCACAGTCGTGGCATGAAGGCGATGGAGGCGGTTGCATTGCGCAGCGTTGCAACAATCTCGGTCTCATCTCCGTCTACACAGGTCTTCGCAGACAGGTCAAGGCTGACCTGCGGCAACGAATCGAGGCTGGTATAATCCAGGTATGTGTTTCCGTTCCAGTAGAAATTCTCCGAGAGTGTCTCGCTCCCGTTTTTCAGAAGCAGCCGGATAAAATGGACAGGCGTCAGCCCATCCGGCCTGGCAAGGGTGAAGGCTGCGGTTTTCGCATTCGCAACAGCGTGGATGGTTTCCGAATGGGTTGCTTTCAGCTTTGCGTCGGAATTATAGACCTCCGCAACGGCGGTCAGGCCGCTCTGTGTTTTCAGGGTGGCATTGATCACACTGACATTCCAATTGCGGCTATCCCATTGGATGTGGAGTGGTTCACAGGCCTTCTTGTTGCCGAAATAGGTGCCATCAACGCCATAATAATAATCGTAGGTGCTCCAGTTGAGGTTGGCCCAGGCTGATTTGCTCATCCACAGCAAAACACCACCGCATCTGTTCCACATGGAGTTGGCCGCCCCTTCCATGATGGCCCTGTTGTTTTCGTAGTTGAATGCCGCTGCCTTCGCGCAGAACTGCCCGATGTTGGTCGATGGCCCATATTGGGTGTTGATCTTCGCGAGATATTTTTCGCCATCGGTATTATGGGCGATGATCTGGTGGTAGGTCCACATCCCGGTGTTGTTGATGGGCCACAAGTCGGCGGCGGGCATCATGGTGCGCATGCTCTCGACGCTGAGCACATGCGGCAGGCCTATCTCCGAATACAGACCGAGCTTCTCTCCATAATTCCAGTACCAAACCGGGTCCTGCACCGACCAGGGACCGGAATAGTTATGGATGGGGAGGGCCGCCGAGTGGTCGACGAAGAGCATGTCAGGATGGAGCTCCTCCTGTTGGGTTTTGAACAGAGCGATACCATCCGGCGGGCTGGGCTGCTCGTTGTTGCCGACGTGGATCACGACG
>CAIVZW010000214.1 GCA_903910495.1 uncultured beta proteobacterium | reverse complement strand
CTATCACCCGAAAGGTGAAACACCCGTTCGCCCTGAGCAGCCCGCACAGCGGGCGTGTCCCCCAGGGGGATTTGAGCCCAAGGCCCCGTTGCCTTCGGGGCATCGAAGGGTACGTTATCTTGCAACTGCGGTTTTTAGGTTCAATCGGGTCGAGATCAAACGCCACTCCCGAGAACAGCAATTAGCGAAAACACCTGTCTTGTTTCCTGCGGATACATCATGTGTTGTCAGATCATTTGCATACTCCCATTCGATAACATCCGACACTTTCTGAATCATGGAGCCTGACTTGATTTCAACTCCCCTGCCAGCCGGCCTGATGCTGGTTCATGGCAATCATCCCGAGACGCTTCGCGACCTGTTGCTGACCTGGATGAAGCGCTATCCGCTTGCTCCCCTGGAAAACGAGATCATCCTGGTGCAGAGCAACGGCATTGCCCAGTGGCTCAAACTTGCGCTTGCCGCCGATACCAGCCCGGGAGATGGAACCATTGGCTGTGGGATTGCAGCCGCACTGGAGTTTTCGCTGCCGTCGAGATTTCTGTGGCAAGCCTATCGTTCGATCCTGGGGAATGAAGCGGTGCCGGAGGCTTCACCTTTCGACAAAGCACGTCTGCACTGGCGTTTGATGAGATTGCTTCCGGAAGTGATTTCACAGCCGGTGTATGCGCCCTTGCAACGCTTTCTGGACAACGATAATGACCGGCGAAAGTGCTTCCAGCTCGCCGAACGTCTTGCTGACCTCTTCGACCAGTACCAGGTCTACCGCGCTGACTGGCTGGACGCTTGGGCTGCGGGTGAAGATGTGCTGATCAATGCCCGCGGTGAACGCCAGCCCCTGGCGGACGAACAACGCTGGCAGGCCGCTCTCTGGCAGGCCTTGCTTGCTGATGTGGATGCTGATACCGGTTTCACTGCAGAGCACGTAAATGCATCGAATACCAGCCGGGCAGCGGTACACGCCGCATTCATGAGCCAAGCCACCGCTTGGCCTGAGAATGAACGACCCGCAGGACTGCCGCGGCGGGTCATGGTCTTTGGCATCTCCGCGCTGCCACGCCAATCCCTGGAAGTTCTGGCCGCGCTGGCGCGCTGGACCCAGGTGCTGATGTGCGTACATAACCCGTGCGAGCATTACTGGGCCGACATCGTTGCCGACCGTGATCTGCTGGGCACCCAGTGCGCCCGCCAGGCGCGCCGCAGCGGCGTGCCACCTATCGTGTCAGAAGAGCTCCTGCACCTGCATGCCCATCCTCTCCTTGCCGCCTGGGGGAAGCAGGGTCGGGATTTCATCGGCCTGCTTGACGAGTACGACAACGATGAGTCGCGCACGCACTATCTGCCGCAGTTCACCGCGATCCAGCAGCGCATCGATCTGTTTGCCGCACGCGGCGGAACGACCCTGCTGCAACAATTGCAGGACGATATCCGTGACTTGCGCCCCCTGCATGAGACGCGTAAACACTGGCCGGCCGTGGAAGCGGCCGTGGATACGTCGATCCGCTTCCATCTTGCGCATAGCCCGCAGCGCGAAGTGGAAATCCTGCACGATCAGTTGCTCGCCGCCTTCAATGACGATGAGAGCCTGCGCCCGCGCGATATCGTGGTCATGGTGCCGGATATCGACGCTTATGCACCCCACATCCAGGCGGTGTTTGGTCTGCTCGAGGCACAGGATCCCCGTTACATCCCCTTCAGTCTGGCCGACCAGGGCCGACGCCATTTCGATCCGCTGGTTCAGGCACTGGAGAAGCTGATCGGTCTGCCGCAGTCACGTTTTGCAGCCAGTGATCTGCTCGATCTGCTCGAAGTACCGGCACTGCGCCAACACTTTGACATCAGCGAAGATGATTTGCCGCTACTCCATCGCTGGATACGTGGAGCCAACATTCGCTGGGGACTGCACGCCGAGCATCGTGCCAGCCTGGGCCTGCCTGAACAATCCGGGCCGGCCGCACAGAACACCTGGCTGTTCGGGCTGCGCCGGATGCTGTTCGGCTATGCGGCGGGCGCCAACGCCAGCGCCTGGCAGGATATTGAGCCTTATGACGAGATCGGCGGCCTCAATGCCGCCCTGCTCGGACCACTGGTGCATCTCCTCGATCGCCTGGAGGAGGCCTGGCGGACGCTGAGCAAACCGTCGACGGTCACTGTATGGTGCGAGCGCCTGCGAGCGCTCATGAATGATTTTTTCACCGCCGACGATGACGGCGATGCCTATACTCTGCTGCAACTTGAAACGGCATTGCAGCACTGGCAAGAAGCATGCGATGAGGCGGCACTGACGGACGAGTTGCCCCTGTCGATAGTCGGTGATTACTGGCTGTCCCAACTCGATGATGGCGGCCTGTCGCAGCGCTTTTTTGGCGGTGCGCTTACCTTTGCCACGCTGATGCCGATGCGCGCCATTCCCTTCCGCCGTGTCTGCCTGCTCGGCATGAATGACGGCGACTATCCGCGTACCCGGATACCCATGGATTTCGATCTGATGGGTAAAGACTATCGGTCGGGTGACCGGTCGCGGCGCGAGGATGATCGCTATCTGTTTCTTGAAGCCCTTCTCTCGGCGCGCGACAGCCTGCACATTTCCTGGGTCGGACGCAGCGTCAATGACAACACGCCGCGACCACCGTCGGTCCTGATTGGCCAGTTACGTGAGCATCTGGCCGCCGGCTGGCGACTGGCCGGTTTTGCGGACGAAGCGGGTGAAGGTGGCAAGGCGCTGCTTGCCGCACTCACCGTGGAACACAAGTTGCAACCCTTTAGCCCTGACTATTATCCGCATCTGCCGGATGCTTCACCGCTCTTTACTTATGCCCATGAGTGGCGTGACGGATCGATCACGACACGTGATGAGGCTGCCCCTGGGACAAAGATTCTGCTGCCTCTTCATATCCGTGACGAGCCGCTTTCGGTACGCGAGCTGGGCGATTTTCTGAAGGAGCCGGTCAAGGCGTTTTTCCGTAAGCGGCTGGGGGTGTATTTTGAGCGCGACGACCCGGCGAGCGAGGATCAGGAACCTTTTGAGCTCGACGGCCTGGAAACATGGAAACTGCAGGACGAACTCATTCTGGCCCAGGCTGACGCGCTCGCGCACGGCGAGGAAATCGAAGCAGCGCGGGCAATTCGACTTGACCAAATCCGGCGCCGTGGAGAACTGGCCGGCGGCGGGTTTGGCGAAATCATGGCTGAGACTTTGCTCGAACCCATGGATGAACTCTTCGCGCGTTATCAGAGTGCATTGGCACGCTGGCCGCTGATCGTCGAGGCTGAAGAAGAAATCCGTTTCTCCGCCGTTGTTGAGGGACAGACACTGGAAGTGGCAGACTGGCTGGGCGGCATTCGTACCACGGAGGATGGCCAGCGTGGCCGGGTCATCCTTGAAACGAGTAATGTGGTCAAGGATCAGCACTACCGCGGCGACAAACTGATCCGCCACTGGCTCACTCATCTCGCAGCTCAGCTGGCCGGTGGTCCGCTCACTACCACGATTGTCAGCAAGTTGGGGCAGGTCGAACTGAAACCTGTGGGCGTCGGCGAAGCCGAGACCTATCTGAAAACCGTGCTGTCGGCCTGGCAACAGGGAATGCGCCGTCCGCTCCCGCTGGCGGCGAAAACGGCCTTTGCCTGGCTGAAAGCGATGCCGATGCCGGATAAGGATGAAGGCGAGGCAGGAGCCCCGTCTGTCGAGGCCCGGAACATCGATGTTCGTTCTGAGCCCCCGGTTTCCGAATTGAATCCGGGGAAGGCCTGGGAAGCCGCGCGCAAGGTTTATGAAGGAGGGTTCAAGCAAACTGGAGAACTCGG
>CAIVZW010000213.1 GCA_903910495.1 uncultured beta proteobacterium | reverse complement strand
GGAGCGGGCGTTCTACATTTTCGGTCCAGAAGACGGAACGCTGGACAAATCGATCCGCGCCTGGTGCACGGATGTGGTTTACATTCCCACCGTGGGCTGCATGAATCTCGCCGCGACGGTCAACGTCGTGCTTTACGACCGCCTGGCGAAGGCCTGGAACCAGGACAAATCCTAGTAGGTAGTCATACTGAACCGCATGGATAGGCCGTCATTCCGGCGAAGGCCGGAATGACGACGCTTTGTATCGATCTGTTTCAACATGACTACCTACTAGCCGGCTCTGGTCTTCAGCGATTTCTTCGGATAAATATCGAAACGGCTCGATTTGCCTTCCAGCGCATAAGCGGGCTTTTCGCCGGCTATGGCCGGTGCCTTGCGCGGCCGTTTCACGACCACCCGGTTCGTGGCCAGGTTCAGTGCGGCTTGCAGCAAGGCCGGCGCATCATCGTCATCACCGGCCAGCGAGCGAAACAGGCGCATCTCCTTCTTCACCAGTGCGCTCTTGTCGCGCTGCGGAAACATCGGATCAAGGTAAATCACCTGCGGCGCTTCACCTTCCCACACGCCCATCAAGTCGATGGCATTGCCACAGACCAGATGCATCTGCGCCACGATCGCTGCTACCTCATGATCGGCCAGTGCGCGCTGCAATGCGTCTTCGAGCAGGGCCGCAATCACCGGCTGGCGCTCGATCAGCGTCAGCGCGCAACCCAGCCGGGCCAACACGAAAGCATCGCGTCCCAGCCCGGCCGTGGCATCCAGAACATGCGGGCGAATCCCCGGCTGGATGCCGACCGCCCTGGCGATCATCTGCCCGCTCCCGCCACCGAATTGCCGGCGGTGCGCTACCGGACCCGCGAGAAAATCCGCCCGGATCGGCCCCGCCGCGTGCGGGCTCAATTCTACAAACTGCAGACCCGCAGGCCCCACCTGCAAGGCAAACTCCACCTCGCCCGCAGAGCGCAAGTGCAGGCGCTCGGCCCATGCGGCGGCGGCCTGCGCAAAAGCCGGTTCAAACGCTTCAACCCGGACGCTTGCGCTACACCGATCATGACTCAATGAAGACAGCCCGCCCAGGTTTCCTAAGCCACCGGATTGCGTTTGATGTTCAATGCGCCGTAGCCCTGGCAGGTCGGCATCATTTCCAGGAAGTTGATGTTGACGTGCGCCGGCAAGGTGGCCACCCAGTAAGCTGCCTCGGCAATATCGGCGGTCGTCAGCGGCACCGTTCCCACATGCACTTTGGCCGCCGCCTCGTCGTTCCCGCGCAGGCGCACATTCCAGAATTCGCTGCCGCTGCTGAAGCCGGGGGAAATATTGGTCGAGCGCACCCCGGTTCCGACCAGATCGGCACGCAGATTTTTGGTGAACTGCTCGACAAAAGCCTTGCTCGCACCATAGACATTGCCACCCGGATAGGGCGTAGAACTGGCGATGGAACCGATATTGATGATCGTGCCGCTATTGCGCGCCACCATGTCGGGCAGCAGCGCATGCGTCATCGCCACCAGGCCCTTGACGTTGGTATCGATCATGGTTTCCCACTCGGACAGCACGGCCTGCTGCGCCGGCTCGGTTCCCAGCGCCAAACCGGCGTTGTTGATCAGCACATCGACTGGTTTCCAGTCGGCCTGCAGTTCGGCGAGAGCCCTGGCGATTGACTGCTTGTCGGTAACGTCCAGAGTTACCGGCAACAGGGCAGCGCCCAATTCCTGATGCAGCTTGGCCAGCCTTTCCGTACGCCGGGCAGCGGCAATCACCTGGTGTCCATGACGGACAAACTTGCGTGCGATTTCCTCGCCAAAGCCTGAACTTGCTCCTGTAACCAAAACGATCATGAATGACTCCTTTGCCTGATTGAACTATTGATGGATAACAGTGTGGGCACTCTCAGCGCGCCGTAGATCCTGCCGGTGCGGCACGCAGATACTGTACCGGCCAGGCCGCCGTCTGCCCCAGGGCCTGAGCAGCACTCAGCGGCCAGTAAGGGTTGCGCAGGATTTCCCGGCCAACAAATACCAGATCGGCCTGACCGCTGCGGACAATGTGGTCGGCCTGAGCCGGCGAGGTAATCAGACCAACGGCCGAGGTAGGAATTCCTGCTTGGTGGCGCACCCGTTCGGCGAACTCGGTCTGGAACCCTGGGCCTATGGGCATTTTCGCGGTCAGCAGCATACCGCCGGTCGAAACATCGACCAGATCGACG
>CAIVZW010000212.1 GCA_903910495.1 uncultured beta proteobacterium | reverse complement strand
CTGGCTCAGCGGCGGCAAGGTCAATCCGATCATCGGCGCCGCCGGAATCAGCGCTTTCCCGATGGCCGCTCGCGTTGTCCAGCGCATTGCTCAGGAAGAAGATTTTGAGAATTTCCTGCTCATGCACGCCATGGGCGCTAATGCTGCGGGGCAGGTGGCGAGCGTGGTGGCCGGTGGTGTTCTGCTGGCCCTGATGGGCGCAGGCGGCTAAAGCAGCCCATCCCTGTGGCAGAAAAAAAGCCCGCACTCGTGCGGGCTTTTTTCTGCCGCTGAATACGGCGCTTATTCGAACTCGATGATGACCTGATCCACCGACAAACTTTCTCCAGACTCCGCAACGATCTGCTTCACCTTGCAATCCTTTTCGGCCTTGAGGATGTTTTCCATCTTCATCGCCTCGATGACCGCCAGTTTTTCGCCGGCACGAACCTGCTGTCCAGCATGCACAGAAATCTCACGGAGCAGTCCGGGCATCGGCGAGAGCAGATATTTAGAGAGGTCCGGAGCCACCTTCACCGGCATCAGCGCCAGCAGGCGATCAGCTTTGGCAGTCATCACCACGGCCTTGACCTGCTTACCGAAATGACTGATGCGATACTCCAGCCCGGCGCGTTCAAGTTGCATGCATATGGGCTGGCCGTTGCACGTTCCCTGAAACACCAGTTCCCTGAACAGCCAGCCAGACACAATGTCGTAGCGTTTCTCGTTCGAAGTAATCGAGTAACCACCGGGGATCGCCTCAAGGGTGACCGGATAGCTCGTGCCTTCCATGTGTACTACCCACTGGCTGCCTACCTTGCGCTCATGTCCGGGCATCTGGCTGCTGATCTTGACGGCGCGGTCGATGTAACGGCGCCGCGCGAAAGCAGCGACGGCGGTCAACAGTCCAGGATCGTCATGCGGCACATCGGCGGCAACAAAGCCATTCGGGTACTCTTCGGCAATGAAGGCGGTGGTAAAAATACCGGATACGAAGCGCGGGTGCTGCATCAATGCGGCCTGGAAGGGAATGTTCGAATTGACCCCGCGGATGAAGAACGAATTCAGCGCATCGCGCATGCGTTCGATGGCCTGCAGGCGATTGTCGCCGTGACAAATGAGCTTGGCGATCATCGAGTCATAATGCATCGAAATCTCGCCACCTTCATAGACCCCCGTATCAACGCGCACCTGACTGCCGAGGTTTGACGGCGGCTGGAATCTAACCAGTCGTCCGGTTGACGGCAGGAAACCGCGGAACGGATCTTCGGCATTGATGCGGCACTCAATGGCCCAGCCCTTGGGCTTGATATCGTCCTGCGCAAAGGGCAATTGTTCGCCGGCGGCAACCCGGATCATCAGTTCGACGAGATCGAGCCCAGTGATGAATTCGGTTACCGGATGTTCAACCTGCAGGCGGGTATTCATTTCCAGAAAGTAAAAGGACTTGTCGGAACCGACGACAAATTCGACGGTGCCGGCGCTCTGGTAATTGACGGCTTTGGCCAGTGCCACGGCCTGTTCGCCCATGGCCTTGCGGATCGTGTCGTCAATGAACGGCGACGGCGCTTCCTCGATCACTTTCTGGTGCCGGCGCTGGATTGAACACTCGCGCTCAAGCAGATAAACCGTATTGCCGTGAGCGTCGGCAATGATCTGGATCTCGATGTGGTGCGGTCCTTCGACAAACTTCTCGATGAACACGCGATCATCACCGAAGCTGTTGCGCGCTTCGTTGCGGCAGGAATCAAAGCCCTCAGTGGTCTCAGCGTCGTTGAAGGCCACGCGCAGGCCCTTGCCGCCGCCGCCGGCCGAGGCCTTGATCATCACCGGATAGCCAATGCCTTTGGCAATCTCGACCGCCTGCCTGGCGTCGGCAATCGCGTCGTTGTAGCCGGGTATGGTGTTGACCCCGGCAGCAATGGCCAGCTTCTTCGACTCGATCTTGTCGCCCATCGCGGCAACCGAGTAGTGCTTTGGACCGATGAAGATGATGCCG
>CAIVZW010000211.1 GCA_903910495.1 uncultured beta proteobacterium | reverse complement strand
GGGATGAATGATTTCATCGCCAAGCCGTTTAACCCGGAGGCGCTTTACGCGATTTTGCTCAAGTGGCTGGAGCGACGTTCTAATTACCCAAATGACCGTCGTGACTGGAAAAACCGTATCGGAGATTGAAGCAGACAGACTATTTGCACTTGGCATGTGGCTGCTGTGATTCCGCGACTGGCCACCAGTACTTCCAAGGCCCTGCTCGTCTTATGACCGGCGGGGCCTTTGCTTTTCGAGGCCTCAGCATTGAGGCCGGGGTCTCAGCATTGAGTTGAGGCGGGGTTTCGGCGTTGAGGCCGGGGTCTCAGTGTTGAGCGCTCCGGAACGGTCGGAGGTTAGGGAGTACTCCCGACCCCTTATAACGCACCATTTCCAGTGACCGATTCCGGACGGGTTGCAGTCGTTCCTTCCGATTGATCTTGTCGGAGGCGAAAATAGCCACCTGTAACGCCATCTACCGTCAAATTGACGATACGGATCAACTGTCTAAATAGATTCGCCAACTTCTGAACACGGGCGTAAGATGACCCTATAAGTTTGCTTCTCTCACCTCAGGGAATTTCATGGCCGCCAAGAAGCCAGTTAAAACAGCACGCCAAAAGGGCTCAGCTAGCCTTGGTATTAAATTTTCCGCGCCTGCCTCCCCCCCCCCCCGCCCACGTGAGCAGCGTGCCATGAATGCCACAGGGACGCCGCTGACTGCAAAGAATTCGCTCCCAACTGATTTCCCTATCATCGGTATCGGCTGCTCGGCGGGCGGCCTCGATGCGTTAGAGAAGTTTTTCAGCCACACGCTCGCCGACAGCGGCATAGCCTACGTTGTCATTCAGCACCTCGCGCCCAAGATTGCCAGTGCCTTGCCAGAACTTTTGCAGCGTTTCACCTCGATGCAGGTGAGCGAAGCAACCGACGGCGTTGTCGTCAAGCCGGACAGCATCTACGTCATTCCCCCTAACAAAGATATTTCTTTGCTGCATGGCAAGTTGAGACTGTTCGATCCGACGGAGAAGCACGGTCTGCGTCTGCCCATCGACTTCTTCCTCAAAACGCTGGCCGAAGACCGAAAAGAAAAAGCCATCGGCGTCATCCTCTCGGGCATGGGGTCGGATGGGATGCTAGGCATGCGCGCCATCAGGGAAGCGTACGGGCTGACTCTTGTACAGGAACCGGCCAGCGCCTCTGCCGACGCCATGCCACGTTGCGTCATCGAGTCCGGCTTGGCCGACATCGTGGCTATCCCCGAGGAACTGCCCGCGCAAATCCTCACCTACCTGAAACATCCCGCGACGACGCTTAACAAGATACCAAACGAAGGTGCGGTTCAGGGCGACCTCGAAAAGATAATCATCCTGTTGCGTAACCATGGCGGCGCCGATTTTTCGCTTTACAAAACCAATACAATCACTCGCCGCGTGGAGCGGAGGATCACTCTGCACCACCTCGCCGATATAAAGGATTATGTGCGCTTCCTGCGCGACAATCCCCATGAGATACAGTTGCTCTTGAAAGAACTTTTGATCGGCGTGACCAACTTCTTTCGCGACCCTGAAGTCTGGGAGTATCTGCGAACGGAAGCCATCCCCGCCCTGTTGGCGGCACAGCCCGCTGGCGCGACGTTGCGGGCGTGGGTGCCGGCCTGTTCCAGTGGCGAGGAAGCCTACTCATTGGCGATGATTTTCAGGGAAATTCTGGAGAAGGACGAGCCGAGCGCTCAATGCCAGTTGTTGATCTACGCGACCGATCTTGATCCAGAAGCCATCGACAAGGCGCGCAAGGCTTTCTACCACAGTAACATTGCTGCTGACGTTTCCCCGGAACGTCTGGCCCGTTTTTTTGTGCAAGAGGCCCACGGCTACACGATCAAGAAGGAAATCCGCGAGATGGTGGTGTTCGCGAATCAGAACGTGGTTTCCGACCCGCCCTTCACCAAGCTCGATATTCTTTGCTGCCGCAATCTGCTCATCTATTTTCGCGCGCAACTTCAAAGCAAGCTCCTGCCCCTATTCCACTACGCCCTGAACGACAAAGGGCTTTTGCTGCTCGGCAGTGCCGAGTCCATCGGCAATTTCAGTCATCTATTCGTGCCGGTCAATCACAAGGCACGGCTCTACCAGCGGATCAACAACATGCAACCCACGCCAGCCGTCGAGTTTCCAAGCAAGATGCCCTCAGGAGTTCCCCGTCCTGCCACTGAACCTTTGTCAGCTCATGGGAATGATGCTGGGCGGATGACGGAACAGCTGCTCCTTCAGAGCTATGCCCCCGCTGCCGTGTTGGTCAATGCCGACGGCGACATTCTCTTCATCAGCGGACGAACCGGAAAATACCTTGAACCTGCAGCGGGCAAGACCAATAACAATATCTACGCCATGGCTCGCGAGGGGTTGCGCGAAGTCCTGACGGGCGTCATCCACAGGGCGCTACGGGAGCAACTGGTTATTCACCTTAACGGGTTGCGTATTGGCACCAATGGCGGCACCCAGACGGTCGATGTTTCCGTGCAGGCGATTGATAAACCCAAAGCACTGCACGGACAGGCGCTCATTGTCTTCAAGGATGTCGCTACGCCAACGACCCGACGCAAGAGCCGCAAGTCAGTGGATGCCGAGACAAACGAAGTCCTTGCGCAGGAACTTCAACAAACCCGCGAAGCATTGCAGGTGACGCACGAGGAAATGCAAACCTCCGTGGAGGAGTTGAAGTCGAGCAACGAGGAACTCCAATCCACCAATGAAGAGTTGCAATCCACCAACGAAGAACTGACCACGTCCAAGGAGGAGTTGCAGTCCTTGAACGAGGAATTGCAGACCGTGAATGCCGAACTGCAATCCAAGGTGGAGAATCTCGTGTGGGTAAAGAACGACATGACGAACCTGATCAACAGCACGGAACTCGCCACCATCTTTCTCGACAACGACATGAAGGTGCGGCGCTTTACGCCACATGTCGAGAGCCTCTTCAAACTGATTTCCAGCGACATCGGGCGGCCACTGTCGGATATCACCAGTGATCTCGATTACCCTCAGTTGAAGAGCGAGGCGCAGGAAGTGCTGCGCACGCTGGTGTTCAAGGAGGGTCAGGTCGGTACCCACGATGGGCGCTGGTATCGGATGCGCATCATGCCCTACCGAACGCAGGACAATGTGATCGACGGGGTGGTCATCACCTTCATGGATATTAGCGAATTCGAAAACTCTAAGAACGGCTGAGCACTCGCATCGCCGAACGCAATCGGGACAGAGAGCGTTGTCATGGTGCAGAACGGGAAGACATTCGAGCCAACAGAACTGCGGCGGCTTGCCGAAGAGCAAGTGAAACAGCAAGCGAAATCGCTACCGCTTGGCGAGGTCGATTGTCAGCGCATGATCCACGAACTCATGGTGCATCAGGTCGAACTGGATTTGCAAAATGCGGCCCTGAAAGAAGCACAGGAAAAAACGCTGGATGCACTAAGCCGGGAAGCCGGGATCAAGGCACATCTTGAAGAACTCGTCGCCGCGCGCACCAGCGAGTTGCTGCTGGCAAAAAAGCAGGCCGAAATGGCGAGTGTCGCCAAGAGCGCCTTCCTCGCCAATATGAGCCATGAACTGCGCACCCCATTGAATGCCATCATGGGCATGACCTCTTTGGCGCTTCACCTTGCCACCGATCCAAAGCAACAGTATTACCTCAACAACGTTATGCATGGCACCGAAAATCTGACGGCTATTATCGGCGACATCCTCGATATGTCCAAGATCGAAGCCGATCATCTCATGTTGGAACAGGTCAAGATGTCGGTCAGCATGGTGCTGAACAATGTGATGAGCACTATCAGGCAGAAGGTCGCGGAGAAGAAGTTAGACCTGTTCATAAATCTGGCTCCTGAAGTCAGCCACAGCTCGTTTGTTGGCGACCCGCTGCGACTTGGGCAGGTTCTGCTCAATCTGATGGGGAATGCCGTCAAATTCACGGAGCAGGGTTCGATCACCGTAAGCGTTTGGCAGGTGGAAGAAACGACCGGCGATGCATTGCTTCGTTTCGATATTCAAGATACGGGCATCGGAATCTCGGCGGAAGATCAGAAACGTTTGTTTTCTGCATTTGAGCAGGCCGACAATTCGACTACTCGAAAATTTGGCGGAACGGGTCTAGGTCTGGCAATCAGCAAGCGTTTGGTGAATCTGATGGGTGGCGAGATTGGGGTGGAAAGTACGCCCGGAAAGGGCAGCACCTTCTGGTTTTACGCTCGTCTCGATAAGGCCAACGATTCCGCCGAGGCCACAAAGAAGCATGATGCAGAGAACGCGGAAGAGCGGTTGAAGACCGAATTCGTGGGCGCGCGTGTCCTGCTGGCAGAAGATGAACCAGTCAGTCAGGAGATTGCGCGCATATTGCTGGAATCCGTTGGCTTCATAGTTGATGTAGCAAATGATGGCAAAGAAGCCACGGAGTTGGCGCGACAGCAAAGCTACGACCTGATTCTGATGGATATGAAGATGCCGATTCTGGGTGGCGTTGAGGCCACACAGGCGATCCGTGGGCTACCCTCCTATGAACACACTCCGATTCTGGCGATGACGGCCAACGCTTTTGGCGAAGACCGCCAAGCCTGCCTTGATGCAGGAATGAGCGACTATATTTCCAAGCCCTATGATCCGCAGGCGTTGTATGCAAAGCTGCTAAAGTGGCTTGAGAAGTCTTCGATGAGGTAGGGAATATTGCCAATAAATAGGGCTGCTAACTGGTAATGACCGGTCACTTTATATGCAATATGCAAGTCTCTCTACGACTCACACACAAAAATCCTGACATCCCGTAGCCCCGCCAGCACTC
>CAIVZW010000210.1 GCA_903910495.1 uncultured beta proteobacterium | reverse complement strand
GTGCTATTTATATCGCCCTATCAGGATACAGTCAGCTTTCCTGAATTCTATTCCATTGAAGAAACGATCAATCTGGTCACAAACTTTATAAATCATACCTACATGGCACTTGGCTTTGTAATGATGATTTACAACTACTTTATTGCGCCAAAGATCAAATACTTCCGGAGCTACTATTTCCTGATAGCTTCCGGATACACCTCCATACTCCTGCTGTTCATCACTTTTCTCTGGTGGGCGCCAAAGCGACTCATATCACTGACCACAGCGAATGATTCCATGCATTTTCTGCCGGTATCCATTCTGGTTGAGGGAAATATCATCGGGTATTATCCTCATATAATGCTTGTATCATTTGTCACGCTTCTTTTTGCGCTGTATCGGTTCAATCATCTTTATTTTACGTTGCAAAGCATACGGACAAATATTTACCGTTCTTTCGATATTTCAAATTCGGGTATACGGTTTTACAACCATATGGTCAAGAATTTTGCGATGGCGGTTCTTGTCGATGCAGAGTCGCTTAAAGATAAAATCAAGGATTCGCCTTCGATCAATCCGTATGTGGATCGGATAATAAAGAATTCGAATGAACTTCTGAATACGGTCAATGGCATTCAGTCTAAATTCGCCATTACAGCCCTGAATCTGTCTGTTTCCAGTGTGAAGGAGATCATGGATCGGGCACTGGAAAATCAGAAGCTTGAGGATGTGTCACTGAAATATGACGTTGATGAAGGTCCGATTCAGGTTTTGCTTGACCCGCAGCACATGAAAGAAGTGTTCGTCAATCTCCTGAACAATTCCATGCAAGCCATGAAGAGTGAGCCTCGGGAGATTTCTGTGGGGATTCACAAAAACAAATCATGGGTTAATGTTTCTATTTCGGACAACGGTCGTGGAATTGAGAAAGAAAACCTGGACAAAATTTTCATTCCATTTTTCAGTACCGAAAACAGACGAGAGAACTGGGGACTCGGGCTAAGCTACTGTTACCGGGTAATAATGGCTCACCAGGGAAGGATATTTGTCGATTCAGAACCGGGGTGCGGAACGACCGTAAAGATACTGCTTCCTTTGGCTGAAAAGTAATCGCATTCCAGACCTGGGGTTCAATAGCCTGTAAATGTCAACGGCGTATTGATTGCCGAAGAAGATCCAGTGATTGAGTATTCTTTACAGTCTTGACGACCTCGCTTGAATTCTTCATTTCAAGTTTTCTCAGAATGCTTCCAACATGAGTTTTGACTGTCGATAACTCAATGCATCGAATGTGGGAAATCTCGTTTCTGTTTTTCCCGTCGCATAGCAGCAGGAGAATGTCGAGTTCAACCTGTGTCAGAACCCTGACGACGTTGATGATGAAGCGGAGGGAATCCTGGTGCCCTCTGAGATTGACAAACTCTTTTCTAAGCTTTTTTGAGATCATCGGGGAAAGCGTCGATTGATCAATATAGGCAGACTTGACCGAGGTCAGGATTTCATTCGGCTGCGCATTTTTCAGAAGGTAATCGACCGCGCCGATCTGAAAGGCATTGAAGACGGTTTCGTCGTCCTCAAGCACTGTCGACATGATGATTTTTACAGAGCTCAGAGCAGAGCAGATGCGCATTGCGCTGATGATCCCTGCACGGTCATTCTCCATTACAACGTCCATAAGAATAACGTCGGGGCGTTGCTTGAAAGCAATAGCCTCGGCCTCCTCTCCGGAGGAAGCCAGTCCCACGATCTCGATGGCAGGGTCACTGGATAAAACTTCCCGGAACCGTTCACGGAAAGTTTCCATGTCATCAACAATCAATACTCTAATCATGGCCTGTCAGGTTAATGTCTGGTTTCGTATTCTTAACTGGCGTTTGAGGCCAATATAAGCAAGTAGGCTTAGCTCAACTTCAGTATTTTCTGGCCAGCCTGGAAATCAACTGCTGCTCTTTCTCCATGTGGATCCTTTTTGCATTCTGTAACTGGATATTCAGGCAAATGCTGATTGCCTTTGCGTAATCGTCCTTGCTGAACTCGGCAATCTTGACGCCGTATATCTCCTTGAGTATTCGTTCATTCCGCAGGTCAAATTCGATGGCCCAGTCAAGTTGTTCCCTGGCGGAATCTTTTGCCGCCTGAACAACTAAAGTTGCCAATTCCTTCGGGAGTTTCCGGACAAATCTACCGCTCAGGATGCCCGGCATGGCCATGTAATTATGGCCTGTTCTCAGTACATATTTCGAGCTTTCATAAAATTTCATTCCCAGAATTGAAGTCATGGTGTTCTCTGCGCCATCAACTGCACCGACTTTCAGCGCGTGATGAAGTTCAAGATAAGCGGTTGGAATCGGATTGGTACCCAGAGCTCGCCATGCACTGACTTCGCTTGGGCCGGTCATCGTTCGAATCCTGAGCGCCCGCAGATCGTCCAGTTTCAGAAGTTCTGATCGGCTGAATACGTTCCGGAGACCCTCCGTAAACACACCCACAAAATAATCACCACGTCTTTCTGCTACCGCATTAACCAGCCTGTCGTTGACTTCGCTGTTGATCACAGCCTTCATGTGAGCCCAGTTCTTGAACGTATAGGGCGGGCTGTAAATATCAACTTCCGGAACGAAGTTCGCGTACTTGGCTGAAGAGTGGATGGTGAAATCAACCGCGCCGCTCTGCATTTTTTCGGCAATCTGTTCTTCATCACCCAATACACCATCCGGAAATATTTCAACCATGACCCTGCCGCCCGTTCGTTCCTCAATCAGCTTTTTCAGGATGACCATGCCTTGATACTGGCCGCTGATCTTCGGGTTGTTCGTAGCCGCATTCAGAACAAATCTTGCGGCTGTAGACTTTTCATGAGCCGCTGTTGGATATGCACAGCACGAAAATATGAGTGAAGCAGCAAAAAATAAAGTGAAAAGGAAACGTTTCATGGAATTCCTGCTTGGAAAGCGAATGGCTTGAACCAATAAACAACTGCGGATCTAGGTGTGCATAGTATGCACGTGTAACGAATTTTCGTCTCCATGCAATGCAGCGTTTCCTTCTGTGACTCATAAGGTGGAGGAAATTTCCACCCGTTAGGTGGAAGAAAAATCATCCTTTGAGGTGGAGTAAATCTCCCACTTACGCAAGTAAAAAATGACTGCTATTTTTCGCCTCAAATTTGGTCGGGAGTGTCGTGTTCCGGATCAGATTTTGGTGTTTAAGGAAATCAAATCTGATTTGCTAAGTTTGTCTTTAAGTGCTGATGTCATGCTTGTTATTAAACATAATCAGGAGGAAATATCATGAAATTAAAAAACATTTTGGCTTTGAGTGTGCTGGCAAGTGCATTTGCTGTGGGTTCTCCAGCCTTGGCTCAGAACAAACCAGAGGTCACCCTGAAGGCTGTGACCAACAACCCCAAGAACAGCGGCCACTACCGCGGGCTTGAAATTTACAAAAAGAATGTTGAAGAGGCCACCAAAGGCCGTGTCGCGGTTCAGCTTTACAGCGATGCCGTTCTCGGTGATGAAGAGCAGATGGCCGAAGGCATGCAGATGGGAACCGTTGATGTGATGATGGCCGCTGCCGCCAAATATGCCAATTTCGTTCCTGAGATGGATCTGTACAGTCCGCCTTATGCCTTCAAGAGCTGGGATCACTACAAAGCTGTTACCTCCGGCGAGGTCGATGCGATCATTGCGAAAAAAGTGAAGGAAAGACGTGGTGATATCTATCTTGGTCTCTTCACCGACGGCGCTCGCAATGTGTTTACCAGCAAGCCGGTGAAGACACTGGCCGATCTCAAGGGCTACAAGCTGCGCACAATGACCGGTCCGAATGAACTGGCGGCCTGGAAAGCGATGGGCACGAATCCGACTCCGCTGGCTTACACCGAACTCTATTCAGCACTGCAGGCGGGCGTGGTTGACGGTGCCGAGAACACCATGACCTCGCTACTCGGAATGAAGTTCTGGGAAAGCTGCAAGTTCGTGCTGCGTACCGAGCACAGCTATCTGGCTCTGCCCTTCTTCATGAGCGCCAAAGCCGTAGCCAAGGTTCCGCCCGACCTGCGTGAAATCGTTATCAAGGCTGGCAAGGATACCGCCAAACAGCAGGTCGACATGGCCATCCGCATGGACAAGGAAAGCGAAGAAATTCTGAAGAAGAATGGTGTCCAGGTCTTTGAAATGACCAAGGCCGACAAGGACACGGCCATTGCCTTGATGCAGCCGATCCAGGACGATAATGCCAAGCGTATCGGGATGACGAAAGAGCTGGCGATAATTCGCGAAATCGCCAAGAAATACTAAATCTGTTCTACCCACGGGAGCGGTCCGGAAGGCCGCTCCCCTATGAATCTCAGGAGGTGTTTTGTGTCACAGAATCCAGTAAACCTCGCTATTAACTCACTCGCCAAGGTGTTGGAAAAAGTGATGATTGTTCTTGTCACCGCGATGATGCTTGCACTGGCATGGCAAGTATTCACCCGTTTCGTCATCAAAATACCGTCGACATGGACGGAGGAAATTGCCCGCTATACTTTTATTTATCTGGTCATGATTGGTGCCGCGCTTGGCGTAAAGAATTCGGTGCACTTTGGCATGACCATGCTTTCAGACAAGTTGCACGGCCGTTCACGTGACCTTTACCAGCGTTTCGTGATCAACGGCATCATCATGTTCGCCGCGCTGTTCATGGTCTATTACGGTATTGAATTCACCCAGATGTATGGCATGAATCGTGTTTCGCCGACATTCCTGACACCCATGGCCTGGGTCTTCGGCATCGTCCCGTTCAGCGGTGTTCTGATGATTTTGTTTTCATTCCAGAACATGATGTATGGCGATTTTACCAAGGATCCACACGCCTACGAGGCGGAAGCAGATGAGGTTTATTAAGGCCTCTTGCGGCGAACTCAGTGTGATATTTGATAATTTGTGGGGGATGTGTCGTGACTTTATTTCTTTTATTGCTGTTTGGTAGTTTTCTGGTGTTGATGCTCATGGGGGTGCCTTTGGCCTTCTCCCTGTTTGTATCCACATTCCTGTCAATGGCGCTGGCCAGTGATATCACACCGGTGCTGGCCATCCAGCAGATGCTCAAAGGCGTGGATTCCTTCCCGGTTCTGGCCATTCCGATTTTTTTCCTGGCCGGCGATTTGATGAACAAGGGACAGGTGTCCGAATATCTGATCCGCCTGTGCATGTGCCTGATCGGCTGGGTGCGTGGTGCACTCGCGTACTTCACGGTTATCGTAGCCATGGTTTTTGCCGGAACGACCGGCAGTTCGGCAGCAGAAGCGGCGGCTATCGTCTCCGTTTTCATCCCCAACCTGATTAAGCGCGGTTATGGAAAAGCCTTCTCGGTAGCACTGGTTGCGTGTTCGTCGGTGATCGGCATCATCATTCCGCCGAGCATCTTCATGATCATCTACGGCTCATTCGGCAACGTCTCGGTGAGTGCCATGTTCATCGGTGGCGTTGTGCCTGGCGTATTGATTGGTTGCAGCCTGATGGGTGTGGCCTGGTTTTTTTCGAAGAAATACAACTATCCGCGTGAAATGGAAAAAATGGCTTCCCGGCCTGAAATTTACGCGGCGCTCAAGAAAGGTATCTGGCCGATTGGCGTACCGATCCTGCTGATCGGCGGCATGGTCGGCGGCCTGTTCACCCCGACTGAAGCCTCACTGGTGACCGTGGTGTACACGCTGATTCTGACCATGTTCCTGTACAAGACCATCAAGCTGAAAGATCTGCCGGAAATGCTGCGTCAAACAGCGATGGGTGCCGCGATCCCGCTCTTCTGTCTGGCCACAGCCGGCGCTTACGGTTATCTTCTGGCTTACTACAACGTGCCGGATTACGTCGGAGAAGCCGTGCTCAGCGTCACGACCAACCCGCAACTCATCATGTTGTTCATCATCGTGGCGTTTCTCGTTATCGGAACGTTCATGGACGGTGTGCCGGCGATCATCATTCTGCTGCCCATCACACAAAAGCTGGGTGAAATATGTCATTTTAATCCTCTGCATATCGGCCTAGTTGTGTGTACCACGATGGCACTTGGTTTACTGACCCCACCGTATGGTTTATGCACATTGATCAGTTGCGCCATTGGCAAATGCAAGCTCGAAGATGCAATCAAGCCTTTATTGCCGATGTTTGGATTGATGCTTGGTGTCGTATTCCTGATTGCCTACTTCCCGGATCTTGCGCTCTGGTTGCCACGTCTTCTGGTGCCGAAACTGGTACCGGCAACGCCGATATAGTCGTGAACTAATCCGGGGATTGCGTCGTAAGGCTGTGGCCGCAATCCTTCCTTCCAGACAAAATGTTTGTCGCTTTGATTGCAGTGAATATCAGGAATAATTTTCGATGAAAAAAATTGGAGTTGTCGGGCTCGGCATCATGGGGTATTCGATGGCCGAAAACCTGATGAAAGCCGGGTTTGAGGTTTTTGTATTTGACCAGCTAGCCGGGAAATCAACAGGCCTTGAGGCGTGTGGTGCCGTTGCCTGCGCAAGTCCGGCAGAAGTTGCTACCCGATCCGAGGCCGTGGTGGTCATGGTGAAAGCCGACAAGGAAGTCGAAGATGTTGTGCTCGGCGAGAAGGGTCTGGTTAAGGGCGCCAAGCCTGGCCTGGTGATCCTGAACAGCAGTACCATCCTGCCTTCTACCTGCGAACGCCTGGCCGCCGCTATCGCTTTCAAGGGTATTGATATGCTCGATTGCCCGGTCACCGGCAGTGCGCCGCAGGCCAAGGATGCGAAGCTAGCCTTCATGGTCGGTGGCAAGAAAGAAGCTTTCGAGTTGTGCAAGCCGGTTTTTCTGGCCATGGGCAAGGCAGCCTACTATCTGGGCGCCAGTGGTACCGGTGCCTACGCCAAACTGGCCAACAACACCATGTACGCCATCAACCTGCTCTCGTTTGTTGAGGCGCTGACCATTGTCAGCAAGAGCGGCATCGACCCCGAACTGTGGCTGGAAATCGTAGGGCAGGGCGGAGCACGTAGTGTGGTTTCTGAACACAAACTGCCGAAGATTCTCAACCGGGATTTCTCACCGGCTTTCTCGCTGGCCATGATGAACAAGGATCTGGGTCTGGTGACACAACTCGCCGTAGAACTGGGCGTGATCACTCCGGTTTTTGAGGCGGTAAAACAGTCGCTTGGCCGGGCTCTGGAAAAAGGTTGGGGCGATGAAGACCTGAGTAGCGTGGTCAAGCTTTATGAAGAAGCCGCGAACCACGTGATCAAAAAGTAGTACCGCTGAAAGGACATACGGAATGAAGGTGACTGGCCTGTGCATGAAACAGGGCGGGCAAAGTGCTTCCAACGCAAAAATCCTGCCTGCGGGTATTTGAATCAATCGTTTCATTTGGAGAAGTCGATGGAAGTCAAGGAAGTATGGATCGGGAACGATCACGGCGGATTTGAGCTGAAACAGCAGATCGTCGAGTTCCTGAAGAAGAAGGAAATCGCTGTGCATGATGCGGGAACGGATTCCACAGAAATTGTTCGCTATCCCTACTTTGCCCAGAAGGTTGCCGGTGCCGTTTCCGAAGGCCGTGCTTCGCGCGGAATCCTGATCTGTTCGACCGGAATCGGCATGAGCATCATCGCCAACAAATTCAAGGGCGTGCGCGCCTCGCTGTGTACCAGCACCTTCATGGGCAAGATGACACGGGCACACAACGATTCGAACATCCTCGTTCTGGGTGGAAAAATCACCGGTGTTCTGGAAGCGCTGGATATCCTCGATGTCTGGCTATCCACTGAATACGAAGGCGGTCGTCACGCCATCTCTCTCGGACTCATTCAGGAAGCCGAAGAAGCGATCTGCAATCCGGCGGGCTGGAACCCCGCGGGGTCCAACACATAAAAGCTCAGTCTATATGCCCAAGTTTTCTGCAAACCTGACCATGATGTTTCAGGAACTGCCGTTTATGGAACGCTTCTCTGCCGCGGCCCAGGCTGGTTTCAAGGCGGTTGAATTCATGTTTCCCTATGAATACCCGGTTGCCGACTTGCAAGAAAAATTATCGGAAAATGTACTGAAACTGGTTCTTTTCAACATGCCGGCGGGAAATCTCGCGGCGGGAGAACGGGGGATCGCTGTTGATCCGTTGCGTCGCGTCGAGTTTCAGGCCGATGTTTTCAAGACGCTTGAGTACGCCGTTGATCTGGGCGTTCCACAAGTCAATTGCCTGGTTGGAAAGAAGCTTGTCGGCGTGCCGGACGCTTTGCAACGCAAGACCATGGTGGAGAATCTCCGATTTGCCGCGGAAACTTTTGCCAAAGTCGGTGTTAGGCTGGTCGTCGAACACCTCAACTCGTGTGATGTGCCCGGCTTTGCTTTGAGCACAACGGCGCAGGCGCTCTCCGTTCTTGATGAAGTCAATCACAACAATGCCTTCCTGCAGTATGACGTCTATCATGCGCAACGCATGGAAGGAGAGTTGTCCAACATCCTGCGCAGAAATCTTCCACGGATCGGCCATATCCAGATCTCGGATAATCCCGGACGCCATCAGCCGGGTACAGGAGAAATCAACTACCGCTGGTTGTTGAACGATTTTGTCGATTCCGGATACAACCGGTACATCGGACTGGAATACCTCCCGACAAAAAGTAGCGTTGAATCCCTCGGTTGGGTAAAAGAATACGGCTATTCGCTGTAATTGCGTTCCGTTCCTCCTGAGCAGATCGACCGCTGCGCATGGTGCTGAGTCCGGTCATGCTGGAATGACGGCTTATCCACGCTCTCAGCTTGACTGCCTACTTTGTTCGGGCAAGACGAAGGATGAGCGGGCTTTAACTGGTTCAACCTGAACGGAATCCATGCTTGATCTGGACAGGGCAGGCCTACCTGATCGTGAGCGGAATCGTCCGGTTTTTCCTGAGCTTGCCGATGACGTGCATCTCGCAAGGTTTGCAATCGAAGCGCAGGGTCAGTTTTTCATTGCCGCTGATCAGGATCATCGGATCCGGGCGCAGGCCCTTGACCTGTTTGGGGCAGAGGTTGAAGCTGTAGCGCAGGCAGTGCTTGGTGATCATCAGCGACACGTCGCCTTTTTCCTCGTGGCACTCGTAAGCCGGTTCGATGACGCTGACCCCGTGTTTCTGGTAGAAGGCGCGCGCCTTGGCGTTGAAGACGTTGCCCAGATAGCTCAGTGCGTCTTCGGGATAGGGTGCCGGCGGTTCAAGCGGAAGGCGGCGCTCGGGGCGTTTGTAAGCGGCGAGCCTTGCCTTATCGAGCGCTTCGACAGCGGCGCGACGCAAGGCGTTGAGCGCCGAGGCCGGGACGAACCACGCGCTGCTGATCGCCAGATCAATCGCTTCGGCGCTATAAATCGTGGTCCCGAGCTTGCCCAGATTTTCGCGCAGGCTGGTCAGCGCCTGTTCGGTGTTCTGAGCAGCTTCCTTGGGGTGCGGCAGTTCGGCGACGGCGCAGACGCCTTCGTCGTCAGTCATGTGCAGGGCAAAGCCGTCGGGGGTTTCCACAAAACGCAGACGAACAGGAATGTGCCGCCTGGCCGATTTTTTCTCCAGCAGGCGCTCGAATTCCTG
>CAIVZW010000209.1 GCA_903910495.1 uncultured beta proteobacterium | reverse complement strand
TCCTTTCCGCTGGCGTGGCACGGAGGAGTCGCCGAAAAGGCCGTCATCAAGCGCGGGGGCGAAATTTTCGCCGAGCTCGATCTTTCGCGCAATCGCCAGATCGAGGTACCGGGCTTGCTCGGCGTCACCACAATTGCCGTTGAAAAGCGCCGCGTGCGTGTCGTCTCCGACCCCGGACTGCATCAGTATTGCGTGCGCCAGGGCTGGCTGGAACGTGCCGGGGAAATCGCCATTTGTGCGCCGAATCAGGTCAGTGTCCAGGTACTGGGGGGCAAGGAAACCTATGACTCGCTCAGTTATTGAGCTGACCACTACCCCGGAGGATCACCGCATAGCCCAGCTTGCGGCAGCCGCCATCGGTCTGGCGCTGATCGATGCGGCCATTCCTTTGCCTCTGCCGGGCGTCAAGCCGGGCCTGTCCAATATCGTGACGCTGATTGTTCTGGCACGCTACGGATGGGCTGCGGCCGTCTGGGTCAGCGCCCTGCGCGTCATGGCCGGTGGTTTGCTGCTGGGCCAGTTCCTGTCACCCGGATTTTTCATGAGCCTGAGCGGCGCAGTGCTCAGCCTGCTCGTGCTGGGCCTGGCTGTTCGTCTGCCGCAACGCTGGTTCGGTCCGGTCAGCTGGAGCATCCTGGCCGCCTTTGCGCATATCAGCGGACAGTTGCTGCTGGCACGTGCGTGGCTGATCCCGCACAATGGACTGTTCTATCTGCTTCCGCTTTTTGCCTCGGCGGCGCTCGCTTTCGGTATGATCAACGGATTGATTGCAGCCCGTCTGCTTGCTGAACTCCCGGACATCCCATTCGAAAACTCGAGGTCATAAATGCCCAAGACCATCTGCCTTGCCTTCACCGGCGCATCCGGGATGCCTTATGGCATCCGTCTTCTGGAGTGTTTGCTTGCGGCCGGCTGTCGTGTGCAGCTCGTCTATTCACAGGTAGCGCAGGTCGTCGCCCGGCAGGAAATGGCGCTTGAACTGCCTGCGCGAGCATCGGAAGCGCTGGCCTACTTCAACGAACGTTACTCACAACTGCCGGGAAAACTTGAGGTTTATGGGCGCGAAGAGTGGTTTGCGCCAGTGGCCAGCGGCTCAAACCCGCCCGACGCCATGGTTGTCTGCCCATGCACCATGGGTACGCTGGCATCGATTGCCCAAGGCCTGGCCAGCAATCTGATCGAACGTGCCGCCGATGTGGTGCTCAAGGAAGGGCGCAGGCTGGTGCTGGTACCGCGCGAAACGCCTTTCTCGATCATCCATCTCGAAAACATGCTGCGCCTGGCGCGCGCCGGGGCGGTGATTCTTCCGCCCAACCCCGGTTTCTATCATCATCCGCAATGCGTTGAGGCTTTGGTCGATTTTGTCGTCGGCCGCATACTTGACCAACTGGCTGTTCCGCATGAACTGATGCAGCGCTGGGGCAATACTGAACCGTGAGTGTGAACTGAATCGGCGTTCATACCCTATTTGCCGATGCAGAGGCTAGTGAACAGGCACGAAGCTACTCAGTTGCTGGCTGTTTCGTCTTTCATCTTGGAGAATGGGCACAAATTCGGGCACACTTCCTACACTTCCCTGCGCGCCGCCTTTCTCATCAATGCCACCGTCTGCTCCAGGCTCGGCAGGCACAACTGCTCCATGCGCCGCGACACGGGCAGTGGGATATCGAGGGCGTTGATACTCGCCGCGGGCGCGTCGAGATAATCGAACCAGCGCTGTTCGCAGGCGCGGATGAGCTTCGGGCCGATCGCGTTGCAG
>CAIVZW010000208.1 GCA_903910495.1 uncultured beta proteobacterium | reverse complement strand
TCGCTCCTGTGCCGACTGCAGTCGAATTCAAGCGGGCATCAAAGATCTGCGCCCAATCCAAACGTGCCGTCACCTCGATGTTCCAGGAAGCACGCATGGGCAAGGCGGTCAACACCGCCGGTGCGCAAAAGCTGGTCGAAGAAATCTCCAACTCGGTAAGCCGCAACCCCAGCGCCCTGATCAGCCTTGCCCGCCTGAAAACGGCCGACGACTACACCTACATGCATTCGGTCGCCGTTTGTGCGCTGATGATTGCCCTGTCCAAGCAGCTCGGACTCGATGAAAAGCAGACCCGTTCAGCAGGAATTGCCGGTCTGCTGCACGATCTCGGCAAGGCCTTGATGCCCATGGAGGTACTTAACAAGCCGGGCAAACTCACCGACGAAGAATTTACCATCATCAAGAAGCATCCCGAGGAAGGATACAAATTGCTGCGCAGCAGTACCGGTGCGGATGAGATCGCTCTTGATGTCGTTCTGCATCATCACGAAAAAACCGACGGGTCGGGTTACCCCAAGCACCTCAAGGACAGTGAAATCAGTCTCTTCGCCAAGATGGGTGCGGTTTGCGATGTTTATGATGCGATCACCTCCAACCGTCCTTACAAAGCAGGTTGGGACCCCGCCGAATCCTTGCGCAGGATGGCCGAATGGGTAATCGGTCATTTTGACACCACCGTTTTTCAGGCTTTCGTGAAAAGCGTCGGTATTTACCCGATTGGATCGCTGGTAATACTCAATTCCGGACGGCTGGGTCTCGTCATCGACCAGGCCGAGAAATCCCTGTTGACGCCAAGAGTCAAGGTTTTCTATTCGACCCGGTCCAAAATACGCATTAAACCCGAGATCATTGACCTCTCGCGCCCGGGCTGCCCGGAAAAGATTTCCAGCCGTGAAGATCCGTCCAAATGGAATTTCCCTGATCTTGACGAACTCTGGTCGGGACAAAAAAGCAACTAAGCTGCTAGAAACCAGCCGCGGACAGTCCGGGGGCAATCCGAAACATCGCTTGGATCGGCAATGCTGCAGGCTCTTCACAACCCAAGAAATCCGCGTATAATCCGTGTCTTATCCGAGGAGTGCTGCAAAACTGAGTTCTTCAGTTTCAGGCTCGGACCCTTAAACGGCGCTCATCCAACCAACCCGTGCCGGGCACGGGGATACGGGTGAGCGGGATTTGATCTCACTCAACCCCTCTCCCCCGGCCACAGTTCATAAGGAGCCCGCTATGGCTGCCAACTTCAACGACTACGTTATTGCCGATCTCGCGCTGGCCGACTGGGGGCGCAAGGAAATCCGCATCGCCGAAACCGAAATGCCGGGCCTGATGGCGATCCGCGAGGAATTCGCTGCGGGCAAAGCGCTTAAGGGCGCGCGCATCACCGGTTCGCTGCACATGACCATCCAGACCGCTGTGCTCATCGAGACGCTGACCGCGCTCGGTGCCCAGGTGCGCTGGGCCTCGTGCAACATCTTCTCGACGCAGGATCACGCGGCGGCGGCCATCGCCGCGCAGAACATCCCGGTTTTCGCCGTCAAGGGCGAAACCTTGGACGATTACTGGGACTACACGCACCGCATTTTTGAATGGGCGGATGGCGGTTACAGCAACATGATTCTTGACGATGGCGGCGATGCCACCCTGCTGCTGCACCTTGGTGCCCGTGCCGAGAAGGATATTTCCGTTCTGGCCAAGCCGGGTTCGGAAGAAGAAACCATCCTCTTTGCCGCGATCAAGGCCAAACTGGCCAAGGATCCGACCTGGTATTCGGTGCGTCTGGCCGCAATCAAGGGCGTCACCGAGGAAACAACCACCGGCGTGCATCGCCTGTACCAGATGCATCAGCGCGGCGACCTCAAGTTTCCGGCGATCAACGTCAACGACTCGGTCACCAAGTCCAAGTTCGACAACCTCTACGGCTGTCGCGAATCACTGGTTGACGGCATCAAGCGCGCCACCGACGTGATGATTGCTGGCAAGGTGGCGCTGATCGCCGGTTACGGCGACGTTGGCAAGGGTTCGGCGCAAGCCATGCGTGCGCTGTCGGCGCAAGTGTGGGTTACCGAAATTGACCCGATCTGTGCACTGCAGGCGGCCATGGAAGGCTACCGCGTGGTAACCATGGAATACGCGGCCGACAAGGCCGACATTTTCGTTACCACCACCGGTAACTACCACGTCATCACGCACGAGCACATGGCGGCGATGAAAAATCAGGCCATCGTCTGCAACATCGGCCATTTCGACAACGAAATCGACGTCGCATCGCTCGAAAAGTATCAGTGGGAAGAAATCAAGCCACAGGTCGACCACGTCATTTTCCCCGACGGAAAACGCATCATCCTGCTCGCCAAAGGCCGCCTGGTTAACCTCGGCTGCGGCACCGGCCACCCGTCCTACGTGATGAGCTCGTCGTTCGCCAACCAGACGATCGCCCAGATCGAACTGTTCACACACAACGCCGATTACCCGGTGGGCGTCTACACGCTACCCAAGCATCTGGACGAAAAAGTTGCCCGCCTGCAGTTGAAAAAGCTCAACTCACAGCTCAGCGTGCTGACTGCGCAACAGGCGGCCTACATCGGCGTGCCCGTTGAAGGCCCTTACAAGGCCGACCACTACAGGTACTAACAGCGAATCGTCATTCCGGCGAAAGCCGGAATCCAGCGCAATGCGATGACTGGACACCGGCCTTTGCCGGTGTGACGGCCACTGAGGACGATTGATGAAAACCGAAATCTCCATCGAATTTTTCCCGCCGCAAACACCTGAAGGCGTGGACAAGCTGCGTGTCGTGCGCGGCAAACTGGCTGTTCTGCGGCCGGAATTCTTCTCCGTCACCTTTGGTGCCGGCGGTTCGACACGTGAGCGCACGTTCTCGGCCATCAAGGAGATCGCTGCTGAAGGCTTTACTGCTGCGCCGCATCTTTCATGCATCGGATCGACGCGTGAGAATATCCGTGAAATCCTGAACGAATACAAGAATGCCGGCATCCGCCGCATCGTCGCCTTGCGCGGCGACCTGCCCTCAGGCATGGCCGAAGCCGGTGAATTCCGTTATGCCAACGAACTCGTGGAATTCATCCGCCGCGAAACCGGCGATCACTTCCGTCTCGAAGTCGCCGCTTACCCCGAATGGCATCCCCAGGCGCGCAATCCGCAGGACGATCTCGCCGCGTTTGCACGCAAGGCCAAAGCAGGCGCCAATTCGGCCATCACGCAATATTTCTACAACGCCGACGCCTACTTCCACTATGTCGATGAAGTCCGTGCGCTGGGGATAGATATTCCAATCGTCCCCGGCATCATGCCGATTGCCAGCTTCTTCAAACTGGCTCGCTTTTCCGATGCCTGTGGTACCGAATTACCGCGCTGGATGCGCCGCAAGTTCGAGAGTCTGGGCGATGACGTCGACGCCATCCGTGCTTTCGGCCTCGATGTTGTCACCGAGTTGTGCGAACGCCTGCTGGCGGG
>CAIVZW010000207.1 GCA_903910495.1 uncultured beta proteobacterium | reverse complement strand
GTGACTGTCATACGCCTAAAAGAACCGCCCCGAGAACAATCAGGCCAGGTCTCTCAAAACACTCGACTCGAATAGGAGAACGACCTGGCCGGTGTCCTGATGTAGAGCCAGCGCTCGCAGGCCATTTAATCGAGTGCGGGCCGCCAACAGTGGTGGCAAGGGATAAATACTCTCCGCCGGCAGGCTGAGGAAATCAACCGGGGCTTCGACCAATACTTCCTTGCCACCCTCAACACCGTTACAGCCCTTCAGGCCAAGAAGCTTTCGCGGAAGAACCGTCGTAGTTACGTTATCCAGCCCCAGCAGCACCGCAACGCCCCCCTCTGTGTTTCCGTTTCCAGAGCAAGCCGTTGCAGGACGGGCCCCCAGTACCCCTTTGGCTTCGATACCTATTCGCCATCCTCCGACCCAGAACAGGACAACGTCGAGTGCCTTGTGGATATCATCGGACGAACCTGTGTCTCTCATCCCAGTCCACGCGCGTAGTCGGCGAATATCACGTCGAGATCGAGTACTACCACGGGATGACCCTGTAATTGCAACACGCCTAGCACGAGAGCACACATGTGTTTGGGCAGGGTGGTCGGCGGCGGATGAATGCTGCTCTGTGGTACATCGATGACATCGATAACACGATCAACGCGGATGCCACTGCTCATGCCGGAACCGCGCCCAAGCAGGATCGACGATGCCCGGCCGATATTGCTGTCTGACAGGTGCAGCATATCGTGTGGGCGAATTACCGACTCTATGTCGCCGCGTACATTAATGACACCCTCAAGCGAAGGGGGGGATCCTGGTACAAAAAAAACATCGGCCTGGGCTAGGATCTCACGGATGCGGTCGCTATAAAAAGCGAAACGTTGATCTCCGAGATCAAAAACCACCAGCTTTACTGCCGGTTCATCTACATTGACGATGTCCTTGTTTGCTTCGCGGCGCTGAGTCAGTACCTGGTCAAGGGTTGTTTCGTTCATTTTTATTCCTAATAGTCTGCCACGACTCGGTTGCGACCACTTCGCTTAGCCTCGTAGAGTGCCTTGTCAGCCGCTTCGCGCAGCAATTCCAGGCGACTATGTTGGGGATAGGCGGCGACACCAGCGCTGAAGCTGCATGAGAAATCGACATTGGCTGAGTGAAAGATAACGCGACTGAAATTCTGCCGCAGTTCGTCAATCAGTCGGGAGGCTTTTTCCACGGTGGTATCCTGCAGGATAACGGCAAACTCTTCACCGCCGTAGCGGCCAACCACATCGGAATTGCGTAGGCGCTGTTGCAACACACGCGACAAGGCCAGAATTACCTGGTCGCCGACTGAATGGCCATGGGTGTCATTGACCGACTTGAATCGGTCGATGTCAATCATGGCAAAACAAAGGTGACCGCAGCTACGTTTGGCAGTGGCCAATGCATTGTCTAGCAGTTGGGTAGTTGTAGTGTGGTTGAACAAGCCGGTCAGACTGTCGCGCGCCATCAGCGAGCGTAGCGCGCGCATACGCTCAGCACGAATGGCTACGGCCGACACGAGGTCGGCCGGGATAACGGGTTTGGTGAGGAAGCCCTCGGCACCGACGCGCATTGCAGAGAACTGCTTCTGTTGATCCATTTCTGATGACAGAAAGACGATAGGCAGACCGATGTAATCGGGAACCTGCCGGATAAGTTTAGCCAGATCACGACCATTGCACGCAGGCATGTACATATCCATCAGTACCATATCGGGATGAAATTCCTGTAACACCTGAAGTGTGCGTGAAGGTTCGCTCAACTGGCAGGTCACCATGCCGGCTTCCTGCAAGATGATGCAGTGATAGCTGGCGATCTCTGGTTCGTCGTCTACGACGAGTATGCGATAGGGCACAAGTTGCTGCTGATTGGTGATTTCGTCGAGTGCTGCCACCAGTTCGATCAGTCGTGCCGGCTTGTGAAAATAGGCTTCGCCACCGGCCTTGATGGCACCTAGGCGCGCTGCAAAGTCGTCGCGGGCGGAAAGAAATATCGCCGGCACCTGCTTACCTGTCTCCTGTTTCAATTCAGCCAGCACTTCAGTTCCGGCGCTGTGGCCCAGGGGGAAATTGATGTCCATGATGACTGCATCCGGCTGGCGTGCTAGCACGGCATCGTGCAAGACCCACGGATCGGTAAAGGCAATAGCTTCAAATCCGAAACAGGAGAGTTGGCTAACGAGCTGTTCAAGCAACAGTTCGTCGTCATCGCAAACGTAGACCATACGTCCGTCGCTGCGGCAGCTGTCTACTGGTTGCTGATCGATCGAGGCAGGTAAAGTGAAACCGGGCTCATTGCTGTCGGCATCGACACCTTCTGGCGAGCAGATCAGACTTGCTGCTTCCGCTAGGTCGTCGAGGTGTTCACCCAATTTCTGATACCCGTTGGTTGACAGCAATTTTCCGGGTGACGCAGTCAACTCGACCGCCAGAGTCTCCCCGAGCAATGCTGCCGCGCCCAGTTGATGAAAACCAAAAGAGCGGCCGGTTCCCTTGATATTGTGCAGGAATCGATGCAGATCCGCTGCTGCAGCCTGGTCGGAAGGAACGGCTCTCAATCGATCAAACAAAATACGCATCTGTGCGATGCGCTCAGGCAACTGCGCTACAAAGGTTTCACGCAGTCGCGCGATTTTTTCTCGGGCCGACAGAGGGGGCTCTTGAGTTCCAGCCATGGGACTGATCTCAGTTTCTGCCATGACGATCAAGGACCGCGGCTATAACCTGGGGCAGTTTCTCCTCAATGCTGAAATCCTTGATGAGGCAGGCGTCAAGGCGTGGCTCTTGTGCCAGTAGCGGCTCCGGCTCATCGCCTGTAAGGAGAATAAACGGCAAGGTGCAGCCCTGATCGCGCAGTTCACGAAACAGGTCGATGCCGCTAACCATCGGCATGTTCATGTCACTAACGATCAACTCAATATCCTCATCGGCATTGAGCTTGCTGACAGCATCCACGCCATCCTCGGACAGCACTATTTTGTGCCCCATACCTTCGAGTACAGCACCGGTCATTTCACCAGCCATCGAATCATCATCTACCACCAGAATCTTCATTGTTTTCTCCTCCTCAACTCTCGCCCGATATCAACTGAGCAAGGTTCTCAGCGTATCGACAAGATTGCTTTGATCGAAATCGCCTTTGACGATG
>CAIVZW010000206.1 GCA_903910495.1 uncultured beta proteobacterium | reverse complement strand
CAAAATCCCGCGATAAAAGTGCCCCTGGCAGTAGTCACCCAGCGGCTGTCCCGCTTTGCGCAACCGCTCCAGCAGGCGGCGCTGGGTCGGCGGTTCCAGTTGCCAGCCGCCCGCCTTCAGCTCGGCCTGCGGAACGGAAAAATGCTCAGCGGCAAATACCTCCGGGAAGTGCACGACCTGATGTGTCGGGTTGTTGCTGCCCCAATTCAAGGCTAATACGTCGTTGCGCACTTCATTCAAGGCAACCGGTTTGAGCCGCTTGGTGGCAATGACGATGGTCGGATACGCCAGCGCATCAAAAACGGCTTCGTCGCCAAAGTCGATGATCTGGCGCATCTCGGTATGGATGACCATGTAGCGGCGCAGGTCTTCGCCGTATTTGGCGCGGAACCATTTGTTGCTGGTGATGAAGCTCAGCACGCCATAGGGGTTGAGCAACTGGAACGAGCGTTCGTAGAAGTACACATACAAGTCCGCCGTGCCGTTATAGCAGTCGTAGTGCGGTTTGTAGCGGGGCTTGTCGTCCTTGATGGCTTCTTGCCGGACATAGGGCGGGTTGCCAATGAGCACGTCGAAGCCGCGTGAGAAGCCGAACATCCATTCGGGATCGAAAAAATCGGCGTGTCGGTTCTGGTCAAACGGATCCCAGGCTGTCATGCGCTCGGCATCGCCGGGGCTGAGCAGGAGATCGGCCTTGAGCAGAGCGGCCAATTCATCGCGCAGGCGCAGGATGCGCGTTTTGCGTTTGCGTTTGTCGGCGAAGCGCTTGGCGGCAAAGTGGCTGGCATTGGCTTCGCGCAGTTCGGCTTCCTTTTCGGCCACGGCGGGGTCGGAAAGCAGGTCGGCCTGCCGGTTGCTGCGCGGGATGGGCAGCAACGAGTTGGCGGCGACGATCTTGGTTTCGAGGTTAGGCAGTGGGGTGAGCCGGTTGCGCCCGGCATCGAGTTTCTGTTCCACCACCAGCGAGACGAAGAAGCGGAGTTTGGCGATCTGCACCGCTACGGGCTGGATGTCCACGCCGTACAGGCATTTTTCGATCAGGTAGAGTTTGCGGGCGTAGTCGGCGTAGTCCGGGTCGGCGAAATCCTGATCGAACTTGTCCAGTGCTGCTTGCGCCTGGGCGATCTGTTCTTCACGCAGATTGGGGTCAGGCAAGGTTTTGGCGTTGACCAGATGCTGTTCAAGTGGCGCACGGTTTTGCGCTTTCCACAACGCATTAGGCGGGTTGTCGTCAAGCTTGCGCAGGACGTGCACCAGCTTTTGCAGGACGCCCATGGGGAAGGCACCCGAGCCGCAGGCCGGATCAAGGACGCGCAGTTGTTCGATGGCGTTGATGAGTTGCTGTGTTTCACCGGCATGGAACTCGTGCCCGCTGTGGCGGTAGCTAAGGAGCTGGCGCAGACGGGTTGCGAGGATGGCATTCGGGAGTTCGGTTGCGAGTTGCTGGATTCCTGTCTCTGCATTACCTCTGGTCACTTGCGCGGGAATGACAGGCAAGTCGAGTTCGCCGGGTTGGGTGCCGAGGTCAAGCAGGCCGTTAGTCGCACGGCCAGAATTGGGCTTGGCCGTGCGGCTCGGCGCTAGCGAGTGCTCGAAATAGGCTACCAGGGCCTCATCCACCATGTAGTCCACTACTTCGCGCGGGGTGTAAAACGAGCCGCTTTTCTTACGGGCGGTGGTTTTGGTGTCCGGGTTGTAGCTGGCCAACAGGTTCTCGAATACCTTTCCCAAGAGTTCGGGGTCGAGGGCGACCTCCTCTTCTACCGGGGTATTTTCTTCGATGGTGAACTTGTAGCTCTCGAATATCTTGAGCAAGCCGCGGGGTTTGTATTTGCGGTTCTTTGTCTGATAAATATCGTTGAGATCAACACCGTCTTTACCGTCGGAGAAAAAAAGCTCGTTGGGTAGGTAGATCGGGTTTTCCTGTCGTTCAGAAAAGCCGTCCACGCGCAGTACAGTTTGACGGCCTTCGCTGACGACCAGCGCGGCCAGCTCGTGATCCCGATCCAAGTCTTCATCCGTGACCAACTTGTCCAGGCACTCAAACAGTCCACCGTTTAGGAATGGCACTTTGCGGAAGAGTGAAATGGCTTTGTCAGGCGCCTTGAATTCCTTCTTGTAGCGGTAAACCGTGTGGATCAGGTATTTCTCAAGCCGCTTGGGGCCAGCATCCTCGCGCCATACGCGCTGCTTGTTTCCGTCTTCGTCTTCAGCGGTTGTCTCTGTGTTCAGGGTGGCGAAAAACAGATTTTGCAGTACCGCCTTGTAATAGTTTCCTTCGCGCGGTTGCAAATGAGGAGAGGTGAGAAGGAGACCGGCAAGTGCTTTTTCGTCAAAGAATTCGCTCGGTACCAAGCGTTTTTCCTTGAGGAACCAAACAAAAATCAGCCGAGTAAGCAGCCGTATCATGGCTACCGAGGGGCGATCTTTAACCGCTAGGTCGTGAGAATCATCCAGCGGCTGGCCCTT
>CAIVZW010000205.1 GCA_903910495.1 uncultured beta proteobacterium | reverse complement strand
TGGGGCCCGTCGGCACCACAGCACGCAAATCAGCACCCTGCTTGCGGGCCAGCGATCGCGCGCGCGGGGAGATCGACAGGTCGGCTAAGGTGGCTCTATCTTGCGGCTGGCCGGCCACGAGGGTTTCGGCCTGAACCGATGAGGCGTTCTGATCAACAGCAGCCGGGGCTGAGGCCGGAACCGGGGGGGCTTTGCTGTCGGACGCCGGATCGTAACGGCTGACGTCCTCGCCTTTTTTGCCGATGACGCAGACGGTGGTCAGGCAGGGGACGTCATCACCTTCGGCAAAGAAAATAGCGAGCAACTCGCCGTCCACTTTGGCCGATTCGTCAAACGCCGCCTTGTCGGTTTCATAGGTAAAAAGATCTTCTCCTACCGATACCAGGTCCCCAACCTTCTTGTGCCATTGCCCAATAATGCAACTCTCTACCGATTGCCCTTGCCGGGGCATGATCACCACTGTTGCCATTGGATTCTTCTCCTGTTACTACGTATTAGACATGCTCTTATGTTGCAGAACTCGAGCAGACGTTTCAGTAATCGCTTTACAACACGGAAAGCCAACCGCCATCGACATAGATTATTTGCCCGTTGACATAGTTGGATGCCGATGATGCCAGATAAACCGCTGTACCGATCAGATCTTCGGGCTTGCCCCAGCGTTGGGCCGGATTGCTGCTTTTTACCCAGGCGTCGAATTCGGGATTGTCCGCCAGTTGCTGGGTCATTTCGGTCAGGATATAGCCTGGGCCAATCGTGTTAACCTGGATGTTGTGCTGGGCCCATTCTGCGGCCATGGAGCGGGAAAGCATCACCAGACCACCTTTGGCGCTACAGTACGGGGCGATCGAAGGGCGGGCCCCCTGACTGTTGACCGAACCGATGTTGATGATCTTGCCGCCGCGTCCGCGTGCGATCATCCTCGTTGCGGCCTGCTTGCCGACGATGAAGGCGCTGTTCAGATTGGTATCAATCACGCGCTGCCAGTCTTTCAACTCCAGTTCGACCAACGGTTTACGGAACTGGATTCCTGCGTTGTTGATCAGAATATCGACTTCCACGCCATCCTGATCGAGTGCGGCAAAGGCAGCGGCAACGGCCGCTTCATCAGTGACATCGAAGGCCAGGCCGCGCACTTTGTAGCCTTTCGCCTGCAGCTTGCCAATCGCTTCCGTCAGGTTTTCTTCACGCAGATCGTTGATCACCACAGCCGCGCCGGCCGCCGCCAGGCCTTCGGCGTAGGCAAAACCCAAGCCCCGGCCAGCACCGGTAATCAGTGCTGTACGTCCAGTCAAGTCAAAGAGAGCTGACATTTTCTCCCCGATTTCAAATGATTAAATTTGGTAGTTTTCCATCGGCAACCAGCCCGCCTCGACGAACTGCGACAAGGTCCGCTGCACAAGGCCATAGGTGATGAAGTCCTCCGGTTTCATGCCATCGGGTTCATAGGAGCGGACGAACTCGGGTATGGTCATCAAGCGCTCGATGACATCGGCTGCGACCGGTTCCTGAATATGTTCCACCCACGGTTGAGCTATTTCCAGAGCCATGCCGGCAATCTTCGGCGCCACCGACATCGACATCGCGGCACCGGCAAGGGCACTCAAATGATAATGACCGCGCATGCCGGCAGGCATCAGGATCGCCTTGTAGCCGCGTTCATTGAAGAGGGTATAGGCGCGCTTGATGGCTGCGGTCCCCGCCTGGATGATGTCGCTTTCACTGACGTCGGACTTCCGGTCGTGGGCCACATCTCTTATGTAGTCATCCAGCCGTCCGACCATGACCACGGCGAAGCACTTGCCCGGCTTGACGCCGTTCCGGGCGGCCCGTTCAAGGCCTTTCATATGCCTTTCGCCAATGGCCAAGGCCTGCGGTACGGTAAATGACGCCGTGGCACAGACGCTCATGCCTTCGGCGACACATTCTTCGAGGACCTCCAGACCGGCGGCGGTGACGGGCAACTTGACGCAGATATTCGGCGACCATTTGACCAGCCTTCTGGCCATGTCAAGCATGAAAGCGGCATCTCCGGCCTTGGTCGGGTTGACCTGGGCGCAGATGAAGCCCTTCTCGCCGTTCGTTTTCTCGAAGATCGGGAGGAGTTTTCCTGCAAGATGGGTGGTGATTATTCTTGCGATTTCTTCCGCCTTCGCCGTCGGCGTCAGCGATGCCGGTATGTCCTTGAGCATCGGTCGCCAGACATCAGGTTTGGCGAACAGCGACAACTTGATCAGTAGCGGATTGGTCGTCGAGCCGACGGCACCATTGGCCATCGCGTCTTCCAATTCTTCGATGATTGCCGAGTCATGCCACCAGTCGGATTGAGTCTCACTGCTCAACCATTGCAGATATTTGTTCGCGTTCAT
>CAIVZW010000204.1 GCA_903910495.1 uncultured beta proteobacterium | reverse complement strand
TCGGCTTCCCAGAGATTGACCGGGCTGCCGAAACTGATGATGACGGGGTCGAGCACGGCAAATGACTTGATCATCTCCGGCGTCAATTCGCCGCAGTCGTGGAAGATCAGATCAACGTGTTGCGCATCGAACAGCGCCTTCAGCCGACGATTGGGTGCGATCACGAAATCATCGAAGACCGTAGCGCCGTCGCGAATCTGATTGGGCGAAAAATAGACCAGGTTAGCCGCCGGTTCGCACAGGAAGATCGCCAGGGCCCCAGCCTTTATTTGTGCCAGGCAGCACGCATGTACCGTCTTTTCACAGAGTTCGAGCAGCGTCTGGAGCAGCCCGACATCGTCGTCCTCCTCCGGCGTCACGCCCGTACCCGCCATGAAGATGGGGATAATGGGGTCGGCGAGTAGTTTCGTCAGCAGGGAAAATGGACCGATGCTCATGCCAATGGGGATTTCCTTGGTGCCAGCCTGGTGCGCTGCGGCAATGATGGACAGGGACTCACAACAGGCCTTGATGCGAGGCGAGGCGAGAACATCCATGCCGGCGATCCTGGCGATGTCTTCCGGATCAGGCAGGGCATGGAAATGAAAGGTGGGGATATCGGCGTGAGGGACCCCCAGGCTGCGCAGCATGATGTCCTTTTCCAGCATCAGATCCATGACCGGTAGTGCCAGAGGACTGTCAAAGCGGCGAGCGGTCTCGATCATTACTTCAGCCAGGCGCTTACCGTCAAGCAGGATGGCTTCAGGATCTGCTTTTTCATTGAGGACAAGATGCGTGGCGACCGGCAGACGTTTGCCCGTAGCCGCCAGATCAAGATAGAACGAACGCTCCATTGTGCTTATGCCACTTTCTTGTTGATTAGTGCGATAGCCCTTTCGCTGGCGGAGGCGGCGTCCGTGGCATACGCATCGGCACCGATGCTGACACAGAAACTTTCGGTGACGGGCGCACCGCCGATCATGACTTTGACCTTGTCGCGCAGTCCGGCGGCATCGAGCGCTTCGACGACCGCCTTCATTTCGTTCATGGTGGTGGTGAGCAACGCGGAAAGCGCCACGATATCGGCATTATGGTCATTGATCGCCTGAATGAATTGTTCGGCGGACACATTGACGCCCAGGTCAATGACTTCGAGCCCCTTGCCTTCCATCATCATGCGCACCAGGTTCTTGCCGATATCATGCAGGTCACCCTTGACCGTGCCAATGATCACCTTGCCCGTGGCTTCGACGCCTGCAGTAACGAGGTGAGGTTTCAGCAGCGCGGTACCGGCATTCATGGCGCGGGCGGCGATCAGCACTTCGGGAACAAACACTTCGTTGCGTTTGAACTTCCCGCCGATGATGTTCATTCCGGCCAGCAGGCCGTCTTCCAGAATGGCTCGGGCGCCGATGCCCTGGTCGATGGCCTGTTGCACAAGTTCCTTCACGTCCTTGGCCTTGCCTTTTTGCAGGGATGCCGAGATGTCTTCCAGAATTGCCATGTTCAATCCTCCGTTGGGTTAATTTGATGTTCTGAATCATCC
>CAIVZW010000203.1 GCA_903910495.1 uncultured beta proteobacterium | reverse complement strand
CCACGGCATCGTGGGCGGTCTACTACTGGCGGGCCGGGAGCACGGCGCGCAGGCGGGCCAACTGGCGCTGCGGGTGCTGGCCGGGGAAGACCCGACGCAAATTCCTGTGGAAACCAGCCGCTCCCATCCCCAGTTCGACGAGGTGCAACTGCGCCGCTTCCAAATCGATCCGGCGGCCTTACCCGCTGATAGCGTCGTTACCAACCGTCCGATCTCTTTCTACGCGCAGCATTGGCGCAAGGTATGGACCACGCTGGCTGTGATCGCGCTGCTGGCGCTGATCATCGTCGGGCTGAGCTTGGCCTTGCGGCGGACCAGGCGGGCCGAGCGGGCATTGCGGGACAGCGAGGCGAAATTCCGCTCCTATATTGAACATGCGCCGCTCGGGCTGTTCGTGGCCGACCGGACGGGCCGTTTCGTGGAAGTCAACCGCGCCGCCGCCGAACTGACGGGCTACGAGACCCCCGCGCTGCTCGACTTGAGCGTCCCGGACATCATCGCCACGGAAGACCGTGATGTGGGCTTGCGCCATTTTGCGACGGTGGTCGAGGAGGGGTTCGCCGATGGTCATTTTCGTTTTAGAACCCGTAGCGGGCGAACGACTTGGATGTCGGTACGCGCCGTGCGGCTCACCGACGAGCGGTTCATGGCGTTCTGTCAGGATATTTCCGAACGCAAACAGGCTGTAGATGAGATTGTTCAGTCAAGGAATCTCCTGCTCAACATCATCGACACCTCGCCGTCACGCATTTTCTGGAAAGACCTGGACTTGCGCTACCTCGGTTGCAATACGCTGTTCGCAAGAGATGCCGGCAAGAATCACCCGGATGAGATTATCGGTAAGGACGACTACCAGATGGGTTGGTCAGAACAGGCCGAGCTGTATCGCGCCGATGATCGTGCTGTCATGGATTCCGGGGTTGCCAAACTGTTTTTTGAAGAACCACAAACCACGCCGACCGGCCAGACCATCTGGTTACGCACCTCAAAGGTGCCGCTCAAGGATCAGCAAGGAAAGATCGTCGGCGTACTGGGTGTGTACGAAGACTTCACCGCCCGCAAAGCTGCTGAACAACATGTTAGAAACCTATCCCAGCGAATGCTGTTGGCCACCTCGTCGGCACAGCTTGGTGTTTGGGACTGGAACGTCCGCGAGAATTTGATGGAATGGGACGACCGGATGTACGAACTTTATGGGGCCACGCGCGAAACAACTCCCAACAACATCGATGCCTGGATGAACGGCTTGCACCCAGAAGACAAGGAAGCCGCAGTTGCTGAATGTCAGGCTGCACTAAATGGTGAAAGGGAATTTGACACCATTTTTCGTGTTCGACACCCCGACGGAAGCGTGAGGCATATCAAGGGCAATGGTTTAGTAATCCGTGGCACTGACGGCAAAGCAGAACGGATGATCGGAATCAACGCCGACATCACCGCCCACAAAGCTGCCGAAGCCGAACTCATCCAGCACCGTGAACACCTCGAAGAACTCGTGCAGCAACGTACCGACGATCTGCAAAAAGCCAACAAGCAACTGCGTGATACCCAATTTGCCATGGAGAGCGTGGGCATTGGCATTCACTGGGTGGACTTTGAAACGGGTCGCCTGACCTATGTCAATAAAGCAGCAGCAGACATGCTCGGCTATCACATCGAGGAAATGCTTGCGCTGCGCGTTGTCGACATTGACCCGAATCTTGACGAGGCAGGCTTTAGGCAAGCGTCCGACTTGATTCGCCAGAAGAGGCATCTTCAATTTGAGTCTACACACAAGACAAAAGATGGACGGGTTGTTCCCGTAGAAATTACGGCCTATTTTCAACCTGACCAAGCCGATGTTCGGGCACGCTTTATCGTCTTCATCAATGACATCACTCAGCGCAAGGAAACCGAAAAATCTCTGCTTGATGCCAAAGAATCAGCCGAATCCGCCAACATCGCCAAGAGCGCCTTCCTGGCTAACATGAGCCACGAAATCCGCACCCCCATGAATGCCATCCTCGGCATGGCCAACCTGTTGCGCCGGGGCGGTGTCACACCGACGCAGGCAGACCGACTCGACAAAATTGATCTGGCCTCCAACCATCTGCTCGGTACCATCAACGACATTCTCGACATCTCCAAAATTGAAGCCGGCAAGTTCGTCATCGAAGAAGCGCCGGTGGCCATCGATAGCCTGTTAAGCAATGTCCATTCGATCCTTGCCGAACGCGCCCAGGCCAAAGGGCTCGGCTTAAATGTTGAAGCGGGAAGCTTCCCGCTCAACGTACAAGGCGACTCGACCCGCATTCAACAGGCTTTGCTCAACTACGCCACCAACGCCATCAAGTTCACCGAAAAGGGTTCCATCGCCTTACGTGCAATCACACTGGAGGAAACTGACACGTCGGTGTGGGTGCGCTTCGAGGTTCAGGATACCGGAATCGGCATCCCGCCTGAAACCATGGCCCGGTTGTTCAGTGCCTTTGAGCAGGCCGACAATTCGACCACCCGAAAATATGGCGGCACGGGATTGGGGTTGGCGATTACGCGACGCTTGGCTGAATTGATGGGCGGCGAAGTGGGTGTTGAGAGCACGCCGGACGTTGGCAGTACCTTCTGGTTCACGGTACGCCTGAAGAAAACCGAAGGACTCGCAGACGTCACGCCATCGCCGAGCATCACAAATGCCGACGCCGAGAGGGTTATTCGTGAGCGCTATACCGGGACGCGCATCCTTCTCGTTGACGATGAACCAATGAATCTTTTTGTTTCTCAATTCCTTTTTGAAGAGTCAGGCCTCGTCGTTGATACCGCAGAAGATGGCGTTCAGGCTATTCAAAAAGCACGGGAAACCTCCTACGCTCTGATCCTGATGGATATGCAGATGCCGAATCTCAACGGTCTGGGGGCGACACAGCAGATCCGTGAACTGCCTGGCTATCGAGGAATACCCATCCTGGCCATGACCGCCAATGCCTTTGCCGAAGACAAGGCACGCTGCCTTGAGGCCGGCATGAATGACTTTATCGTCAAGCCCATCGCGCCGGACAAGATTTTTTCGACCTTGCTGACGTGGTTGGAGAAGAAGTCCGTAGTGCAATAGCAGAGAGGGTGCCACAGACAGAATGACCGTTCATAGTCGGGTTCCTGCCGTTGAACCTCAAACGAGACGAATGTCTCTTGTGGGTCGAT
>CAIVZW010000202.1 GCA_903910495.1 uncultured beta proteobacterium | reverse complement strand
GCAAAACCCGCGAGTTGCCGTTCCAACAGCGACTTGATGAGCTTCATCTCGTCCATCAACTGCGCCACCTGCGGTGACTCCTGCACACCCTCATTACCAAACCCTACCGCCTCACTGGCTGCTGAACGCAAGCTGGCAGCCACTTGGGGGGCCGACAGTGCGCCCTCGTTTGAATAGTCCTTGCGGGGAGGCAATGGACGCAGCTTGGGTTTCTCCGCTGCGACTGTTGTTGGCGCAGTAGCAGGGGTATCCACACCCATCGGAAACCAGGGACGCACATTCTGTGCCTTTTGCCGCCCCGCACTCAGAATCACCCGGTAGTCATCCTCCCCCTCATTCATCGTTGGGGTTGATATGAGGGTGGGAGCCGAAGAAGCCCCCGGGCGCGAAGCCGACTGCGCAAATTTTCCTTGCGACAATTCCTCCAAGCTATCGGCCGACATCGCGACAATTTCGACCCCTTGGGCTACTGCCTTATTGGACACCACGATGGCATCGGGGCCGAGGTCATCCTTGACTTTGCGCAGGCACTCGCGTGCGGTCGCTCCGACAAAGCGTTTAACGGTCATTTAGTTGCTCCAATCAGGGTAGTCACTTTAATCGTCCGCGTATCGGGGACTTCAGTGTTGGCTATAACTTTCAGCTGTGGCACTGCGCGCCGCAGAAAACGTGAGAGCAGCCAGCGCAAGGTGCCCGGTACCAGCAACACGGCGGGCTGTCCGATATCTTCCTGGCGCTGGGCGGCGTTGGCGGTTTCGCGCAGGAGGGTATCGGCCAAGCCAGGTTCGATACCTGAAGCATCCCCTCCGCCACCAGCAAGCACCTGCCCCAGAATTCGCTCCAGGCCGGGGTCCAGAGCCATCACATTGAGTTCGGTATTGCCTGGGAACAGATGCTGCACAATTGCCCTCCCCAACGCGATACGAATCTGCGCCGTCAGTTCCAGCGGATCCTGCGTACGCACCGAGAACTCGGCCAACGTTTCAATGATCGTGCGCATGTCGCGGATGTTGACGCCCTCTTCGAGCAGGTTCTGCAACACCCTCTGCACTGAAGACAGCGACAACTGTTTGGGCACCAGGTCCTCGACCAGTTTGGGCGACTCCTTGGCGATGTGATCAAGCAGGGACTGCGTTTCCTGTCGCCCCAGCAGTTCGGCTGCATGCGACAGGATGACGTGATTGAGATGGGTTGCAACCACCGTACTTGCATCGACTACGGTGTAGCCAAGTACATGAGCCTGCTCGCGCAAGGATGATTCGATCCAGGTGGCCGGCAAGCCAAATGCCGGATCCTGAGTCGGAGTACCTGGCAGAGTACCTGCCACGCGACCCGGATTAATCGCCAGGTGCATCCCGGGGAAGGCCTCGCCCGCACCGATCTCGACCCCCTTTAGCGTCAAGCGATAAGCGTTGGGACGCAACTCTAAATTGTCCCGAATATGCACCGGAGCGGCGAGGAAGCCAACTTCCTGAGCAAACTTCTTGCGCAAGCCACGAATACGCTTGAG
>CAIVZW010000201.1 GCA_903910495.1 uncultured beta proteobacterium | reverse complement strand
TTCTGCGTTCCTCTCGTCGGCAAGCACCGAAAAGAGCGGCAGCAGATCAAGCTGCCCATCTTTGATTCTCCAGCCATCCTGCAGAGGATTCGCTTCGCCAAAGTGTTCGGCCATTCCCTCCAGTTGCAATCCGGCCTGACCCGTGAACACCGTTACCCGATTGATGCCCAGAAGAGCGGCGGCTGCATCGAACAAACGCCCCATGCTTGACGATTCCTGACAATCGCTCCCGGAGGCCAGATGCTGTGCAACCAAGGCAGCCGTGGGCTGATCGGCGAAACGGGTTTCAATTTCACCCCCGCGCCCGAGTGCATGAAGGACGGCCGCGGCCAGACGCCATGGAGTTCGGGACTCGTTTTTATCGCCAACGAGTTTGAACGGTGCAATATGGCCAAGTCGCTCGAAAAGAGCGCCGTCTACGCGCAGCAACTCGCCGCCCCATACCGTGCCGTCCGTTCCCGTTTCACCGCCGTCGAGCGCCAGTGAAACAACCGCTCCGCTGATGTGATGCTCGGCGAGTACGGCCGCAATATGTGCATGGTGGTGCTGTACGCCGAGTGTTGGTATGCCCCGCTGGAGAGCGAAGTCAGCCGCAAATCGCGTTGCATGCGTATCGCCGTAGAGGTCATGGGCAATCAGTGCCGGCCCGGTATCGAGCATCTTGAGCAGATGCGCGATCGTTTCTTCAAAGAAAGCACTGGCGGCGGCATTTGAAAGATCGCCGATATGCTGCGAAACGAAGGCTTCGTTGCCGCGTGTGATGCACACGGTGTTATTGACCGGTCCGCCGACGGCAAGAATCGGTGGTCCGGCATTCAGTAACTTCACGGCCCGCGGAGCGTAACCACGGGCACGGCGGATCAGTTGCAGGCCGCCAAGACCGGAAAAGGCAATACTGTCGTCGCAGCGGGTAACGATATCGCGATTGTGCAAGAGAAAACCGTCGGCCATTCCGGCCAGCCGGAGCAAGGCTTCATCGTTGTCGATGGCCGGCGGTTCCCGACTCGGATTGGCGCTGCTGATCAGCAGTGCCAGAGTCTGTGCTTTGTCGAGCCAGCCCGTACCCGACGGCCGTCCCGCCGCTTCATGGAAAAGCAGGTAATAGATCGGGGAAAAGGGCAGCATGACGCCCAGCCACGGAAGCCCTGGCGCCACGCCGGGTAGTGCGGCGTCGCAGCTCTTGCGTTTTTTCAGCAGGATGATCGGCCGTTCCGGCAGATTAAGCAGACCGGGCTCGCCTACACTGACCTGGACGTAGGTTGTAGACGACAGCGCATTGGCGAACATGACGGGGAATGGCTTCAGATGACGCCGCTTGCGCTCCCGCATCAGGGCGAGCGCTGCCGGATTGTGCGCATCGCAGACCAGATGGAAGCCACCCGGCCCCTTGATGGCGACGATCTTTCCCTGATTGAGCAGGGCCAACGCATTGGCAATGGCATCACCAGTGATCGTCTCCCCCTTTGCGTCGAGAAGTGAAAGTTGCGGCCCGCACTTTGGGCAGCAGTTACCTTCGGCATGCAAGCGCCGGTCTTCCGGTCGCCGGTATTCCGACTGGCACTTGTTGCACATGGCAAAGGATTTGAGGCTGGTACGCTCCCGGTCGAAGGGAAGACCGTGGCAGATCGTATAGCGCGGACCGCAATGGCCGCAACTGGTAAAGGCATAGCGCCAGCGGCGACTGTCCGGGTCGAACATGTCGTTCAGGCATTCGCGGCAAATGGCCGTATCCTGCCCGATCATTGTTGTCGCTCGCCCGCCGCGGCTGTCGAGAATGAAAAAGTCCTTGGAGACGGAGACCGAATCAGTATAGCGCGAGGTAATTGCATCGACTCTGGCCAGGGGCGGTGCTTCATTGCGCAGGCGTTGAATCAGCAGTTCCACGTTTATGGAGGTGCCGCAGGCTTCAATTTCAACGCCCTTGGCATCGTTGCGCACCCAGCCCGTCAGCTTGAGTTCATTGGCCAGGCGCAAGACGAGAGGGCGGAAACCGACACCCTGAACCACGCCGTTGAGCCTGATGCGCTGGCAAATCATGGTGGAATCGTCTGGAACTTGCACACCGGTATGAGTCCATTCTCTTATGACAGCAAAAGGGGCTTGATTCAGTCAAAATCTCCCATGCTGGCTGTCGGGAAAATGCATGCTGAATTTCCAGCGCATTCTATATCATCACGGTGTGTACCGGCTCGTATTTTCTGGACACGGTTTTCAACTCAGGCCGCCTTTTATAATCTGCTCCGCCGGGATGGCGTCAGGAAAACTCCCCGTTCCCTGCGATTACCCCCACAACTTCCGGCTTCAGTTCGCCATCGTGGAAAAACGGCGGGGCGTCAATGCCCCCGTGTCGCTAAAGCCCTGCCAAAACGTTATACCGTCAAATATTTGAAAAAAGAGCCTTAACTGAACGGCATTACCTCGCAAGATGCGTTGATTGCAGGTGGTAGCCGGTTCTTGTCACGGTGAATTGCTTGATCCGATTGCTTCGATCCGCAAGTTGAGTTTCAGGCCCGCCAGTATGCCTGCGACCAAGTCGGAACCTGATGTGCTTCCGATGGCCAGCACACGGTCCAGCGATTCGGTTAGCGTTGCGAGCGTCCCACATATCAAGGTTTCGATAAGCCGCGAGATCGTCTCACGCACTTGGCCGTTCGCGGCGGCGACCAAGGCCGCCAAGCTAATTGCATTGGTCAATTGTTCAGCATGCAAAAGCACATCCTTGCCGCCAGCCAGCCAGCCGCAGCATGGGCTGCCACGCAAGTTCAGTACCGCGAACAAACCGACAAGGAAATCGTCGCCGGCAGGCGTCAGACCCGGGCCGAGGCCGATCATCGATTTTGCGTGTTGGCAGGCAGTGCTCATGTGCATCCGCTCAAGAGCATCCAATAGTGAGCCGGATCGATGTTTGAGTGTGATGCCCATCTGGCGTGCGAACGCGTTATCGGACGGGGCCTGACCGACAAAACCGCCTTGCGCACCGTTGCGCACCAGATATGACTGAACCCAATCCAATCGAGCTTGCAGGTTTCCGTCCGCATCCGCATATCGTGGAAGTTGTGCTCGCCAAATTGACGCCGCTGTCCAATGCACGACGACGCCGTCACCAACGCGCAGCTCCCCTTTTGTCGCCGCCACTGGATCGTTCACTGCGATGTCGCAGGCGTCAAAGTCTGTGACACCAACGATGGCTGTGTTTGGCGCGTTATCCAACCCCGATCCGGCAAGCGTGAAAAGTTTGCCGGTTGTGCATTCGATGTTAACCACGCGAGTGAATACGCTGTGCACCCGGCCGTTGAAAGACCGCGCCTCCAGCACCCGCAAGAACGCCGCGTCAATGCTACGACCCAGAACGATTCGGCGCAAAGGTGAGGCCCCGTTAACGAAGGCGGCATTTAGTGGATCGGAGGATGACATTTCGGTCATTCTGCCAACGCAAGGGGTCGGGGGTGAGGGAAACGGGCAAGCCTTCGTATTTCATAATTTGGGGTGGCTCCTCAGCCATGCCCGTTAGGGCCGGATTGTGGTTCCGGTCAGGCCCGTCAGGGCTTCCGTGGCTTTTTCCAAGCTCGTGATGATTGCCTTGCCGCCGCTTCGCTCAACAAAATTGATTGCCGCCGACATTTTTGGCCCCATGCTTCCGGGCGGGAAATGCCCCTCAGCATAATAGCGTTTTGCCTCCTTCAGGGATATTTCGCCGAGTTTACGCATATCGGGTTTGCCAAAGTTAACTGCCACCTGCTCAACCCCGGTCAAGATCATCAGTACCTCGGCCCCAACCTGCTCGGCCAGAATGGCGGAAGAAAGGTCCTTGTCGATGACAGCGTCAACGCCTTCCAGAACACCGTTTTCCTTACGGATGACAGGGATACCGCCACCCCCTGCCGCGATGAGCGAACGCCCGGACGCCAGAATGTCGCGAATCAGGCCAATTTCAACGATCTCCTGGGGTTTTGGTGAAGCTACCACCTTGCGATAGCCACGACCGCTGTCTTCGATATAGGCAAAGCCAAAAACCTTTGACAAGGCATCAATGACTTCAACGCTGTAAAACGGCCCAACCGGCTTTGTTGGTTTCTTAAAGCCCTGATCGTTGATGTCGACGACAACGCGTGTTAGGACCGTGGCCACGGCATCCTCTATTCCCTTGAGGGCAAGCCGGTTGGACAGGCCGTTCATGAGTTGGAAACCGATCTGTCCTTGCGACTCAGCGCTGTAAATGTAAAGTGGCATCGGCGGAATAACGGCGCCGGGATAGGAGTCACGCAACATGATCAGTCCGACCTGGGGCCCGTTGCCGTGTGTCAGCACCAATTGAAAACCTGCGTCGATGATCTTGATGAGTTGATCTGAACAGTCTTCGACATTGGCAGCCTGCTCGGCGATGGTTCCCTTTTGGTTTTCGCGCAGGAGCGCATTGCCGCCTACAGCGACCACTACTAGGGGTCGGGTTCTTGCATTTCCACTCATAGCCAGCTCCAGTTCTATATTGTTTGGTTTACTAAAAAATTGCTTTTATCCGCGACTACAGCGGCAGGATCAGCGATACGGCAAGCAGGTTCCAACCAAGACAGGTGCTCATGCCCAGATCGTATTCGGGGTGTCCAAGCAAGGGTGCCGAAGCCAGCAGTGCGATCAGTGAAAGCGGAGTACGTCCCTGCTCATTGGATAACCAAAAGAATGGATTAATTGCCGCTCCCGAATTACGTGAAGATGAAACTAATGGTGCCCATGATCGCTGCAGCAAGCAAGGCTATGCCGAGCAGTTTTTTGATGATCGCCCCTTCTTGACCGATAATGCCGGCAGTCGTGGTTCCGAGTAGCACCTTGGACGGCGAGAACATCGTGCCGATCGCAGCCCCGCTGGTCTGTGCCGCAAGGATGACTACCACACTCTTTCCCGTCAGATGTGCCATGGACTCCTGGAATTGACCGAACAGGATGTTGGAACTCACGTTGCTTGAGGACATGAAGGCACCCAGAGTGCCGACCAGAGGCGCCAGAAAAGCGTAGTAATTGCCCGTCGCGGCGGCGGTTCCCCTGGCCAGAACCTCGACCTGCCCGCTACCGCTCATGACTTTGCTCATGGCCAGAAGAAAAACCACGGAGACCACCGCTGGAACCGACTTTTTAAGGGTATTTCCCGCAATGCGCATCAAACCACCTTCGCGAATCAAGCCCTTAAAGGAGAAATAGGCCCCCGACAGTACGGCGGCGAGCAGAAGGAAGAAGCCGGAATGGGTCAGCCAGGTCACCGGCCCATAGGCGGTCTGGGCCTTGTTGACAAAACCGAAACCGGTCATAGTTGCGGGAAAGGAAACGCTCATCTTCCATGCGCCGAGCACTTCGGTGACGGGCGGCGTCAACAATACGAAGACAGAAATGCCGACCAGGATGTAGTACGGCAGCAAGGCCTCATGCAGACTCATTGACACGGGAACCTGAGCAAGCCGGCTTTCTTCCATTAGCATCGGGCTTGGAGAACCGGTTTCAGGCGTCGCGTAGCGAGGCAAGCGTGCCAGCACAAAGACTGCTCCCAGAGCCAGTGTTGCCGGAATCAGGGCACATAGCGTCGGTGTGATCTGGCTGAGGAGCAGCTGTCCTCCGGCCTGAATGCCACCCAGAATCAGCACGGCAGGCCAACCCCGGCGCAATCCTGCAAAACCCCGGTATTGCCAGCAGATAATGCTGCCGGCAAGCAGGCAAAGTAAGCCGGTAAGAATGCCCGTCCACCAGGCCGCTTGCCAGTAAGCCACAGTGTCGCTACCCAGCGATGTCTGCTGGACAAGGGCCTCCCAGGCTAGGGCCAGCGTGCCAAAGGTATTGGCCCAGGCATGTGCCATCAATGGCACCAATACGGCCCAGAACGGCCTGACGCCGATGCCGATGAGCAGCGGCGCAGTCACGGCAATCGGTACACCAAAGCCTGAGGGTCCTTGCAAGAAACTGGCAAAACACCAACCCAAAGCAAGAATCTGCAAGAGCTTGTCGGGAATCAGCCGGGTCAGATCGCGCTGGATCGCTGAGAAGCCACCCACTTCGTTACTAACCTCATAGATAAGAATAGCGGGGAGAATTACGGCGATGATCGACAGGCTGTTCCAGACGCCTTTGGCGATTTCCACACCGATCAAGGAAAACGGCGAACGATACAGAAGAAAGGCCACCAGCATGGCCGCAACAGCCCCGGCCACGGCGGCCCGAACCGCCGACCAGTGTCGCCACACAAGCAAATAAAGGAGCAGAGCGATGGGAAGCCCTGCTCCCGTCCATGTGACAAAGTCAACCGGTAGATTCATACGCCATACTTCACAGCAAAGGCTTCCAATGCCTGCGTCATGACGGACATCGGCGGCGTCACAATCCCCGCACCGACTTGACCGACACCGGGCAGGCGGTGCGCAACACCCGTATTGATCACCGGCAAGATGCCCGTTGCCACAACCTTGCGGATATCAATGCCCTGAGACACGCCGGCAAAATCCATGGTCGGCATGGCGAGATCGTTGTTCGTGCCCACGGTGATACGTGCCATGTTTTCCGAGTAGCGTTGTGCGTCCTCCAGGCCACCGGCGCCAACAAAGCGCACGACTGCCGGTGCCGAACCCATGGCAAAACCGCCGATCCCGCAGCATTCGACAATCGCCGAGTCGCCCATGTCCGGATTGGCGTCAGCCTCCGTATATCCGGGGAAGTACAGCGCTTCGGGCAGCAGGCAAGGGGCAGTAAACCAGGCATCGCCTAGCGCACTGATATTGACGCCGAAGTCGACACCGTTGCGGCTCATGGCCGTGATCACTGTGCTGTAAGGAATGTTCCGCAGAGGATCGGTGAGCGACTTGCATGCCGCCATCGCCAGATTAAGGAAAAATTGTTCGTTTTTAGCAACCAGGAAACTCACAATTTCATGCCCGCCTGGCATCGGTGCGATAACCTTGGCCAGTTCGACGGCAATCGACTTGTAGAAGAGAAGACTGGACGCCACGTTGCGCTGGTGCATCTCGTCACCCATCGCCAGGGATTGCGCCATGATGTTTTTCAGGTTCACTCCGCCGGTTGCCACCAAAGTGGCGTCAATGGCGGGGGCGAGTACCTTCTCGAGCCAGTGCAGACGCTCGATCACTTCCGGGCCGTTGGCACCGAAACGCATGACTTGGCCAATGCCTTCATTGATCGGGCAGTATGCCTTATTGCCGAAAGCCTCGTTCTCGACTTCAAACAAGGGCATCGAATAGGAGATCATGCCCGTCATCGGGGCGACCGCGCCGTGGGCATGATTGGGGCCGTAACTGATCTTTCCCGAAGCCATCAAAGCCTCGGCTTCAGCGTCGGTCGTGGCCAGACCTTCGTATTTGAGCGCTCCGATATACGCGCCACGCATTGGGCCGCACATCTCTTCCCAGCGCACCGGCGGACCGGCGTGGTTGATCGTGGTTTTGGTCAAGCCCGGCAGACATTCGTGCGCCGGCCGTACCCGCTTGAGTACCGGCTGACCCGATTTGAGACGACGGAAAGCTTCGGCATTGGCGAGGTCAATCAGGGATTCACCGGCCTCATTGACAAGTTGCGTCTCAAGCCGGAACAGGAGTCCTATCAGATCGGTATCGCCGTGAGCCGGCGGTTGCCAGTCCAGATGGATATACGGAGTGCCAGTCTCTTCAAGCACTGCGATAAAGGCATCAACACCCAAGGCCAGCACGTGTGGGGCATTCGTAGTCATTAATATCCCTTTCCGGCAGTTTCGATACTGTGTGCCTTTTCTGCGGCGGTGTGTGCGGCCCAAAGCACCGCCTGGGCGTTGCTTCCTGGCACGATTACTCCGTCCTCGAACAAGATTCTCGCCTGCATCGAGCGTGAAGGCACATCCCCTTCCGTTCCGCAAACGCTGGCCACAACAACTTTTTCACGGCTCTTGCCGTGCGATTGCCGATCGGCTTTACGCAACGCCTCGACCACCAGTTCGGCCTGGTCCGTCGCAGCACCGTAACCAATGACGATATCAAGCAAAACAACACTGACTTCAGGATCGAGGAGTTCGCGCACCAGGCGCTCCATGCGCAGTTCTGGCGCCATCATGGGGTGAGGACGGCCGACCGTGAAAGCATCGTCGCCAAAATCCCAGAAAGCGTTTCCACGGCTCGGCTCGGACGCCGAGAGGGACGCATAGCCGGCCACTGAAAGGTTGGAATAAAGGTTCTTTTGCAAAACAGGCGCTGCCAGCTCGGCCGCTTCCTGGCACAGGGTGCCACCGCTGAACAGACCACGCAAAAAGCCTTTTTTGCCTTGAGGAATGGCTGGCAATGATCCGAGCACATTTTCGGCGTTAACAGAGCTATCGACCTGCCTGGCCAACAATAGGGCAAAGGCTGTAAGATCTCCGCCGTGCCCGATGCCCGCCGCATCTTCAGGCGAATAATCTGTCGTTCCCACAAAGTGCACAGCGACGGGTTTTTGGATACCCTTGATCCGCTCCAGCAGTTTTTGCCGTGTCTTTTCGCCGGGCGGTTTGCCCAATATCCCAATAAATTGGGTATTCGGATCTTCCAGCAAGCGATCAAGAGCGGTCAGCGTCGTGATGCCGCCGATGGCATCCTTCATGTCACGCCCGCCGGTGCCGTAGGCCTGGCTGAGTCCGACCCCGAATCGATCCAGCAGGCAGGCCACTTCCTGCAAGCCGGTTCCCGAAGCAGCGATCAGCCCTATCGAGCCGCGCCGGATAGTATTTGCAAAAGCCAGCGGCACCCCATTGATAATCGCCGTGCCGCAGTCCGGTCCCATGACCAGGCGTTTTTTCCGTACCGCCAAAGTTTTCAATGCAAGTTCATCGGCGGTGGAAATGTTGTCACTGTAGAGCATGACATCAAGCCCGGCACGTAGCGCCTGAGCAGCCTCATAGCGGGCATAATCTCCGGCCACGCTGATCAGCGCCAGATTGAGATCCTTGTCGGCTGCAAGAGCCTGATCGATTGTCTGGGGTACCGAAGCCAAAGTACCGTTGCCTGATTTCTTCCTGGAAGGCGCGGCTTCAAGCAGGTTCTTGACCACGTCCAGTGCGCTGTCGATTTCCGTCGCTTCGGCTTGCACGGACACGATCAGATCATCGGGTCTGGCTGCCTCAACCTCCGGCGTCGACAGTCCGGATTGAATGAACAGATCCTTGTTTCTCGCCGTACCCATCATGGCCGAGACCTGAAGAGCACCACTTTCTTCACGCGCCAGTCCCGACAACTTCATCAGGAAGACTGAATCCCGATAGGTGTCCGGCATTACTAAAACTTTTATCGCCAACATGAGTACCTCGATATGATTTAATAGCTTTATTGAATTACTCAGCAGTCGCCAGATTGGACGACAAAATCATGCCTACAATCCGCATGATTGCTGGGCGATCTGCTGTCTTAAATGAGCGAAAACAAGCGACCCCAGCCCTTCACCCCACTTGGATCCACACCCGCGACAAGCATTGATTTCCAGACACAAACGGAAACCCAGTCATAGATCGGGATGCCTGGTTCTTCTGCCGGTTTCTGTCCTGGCCTCGAAGCCCATCCAAAACAATGCGTATCTTTTCTTCAACCGAGTGACGTATTTGTCTCATAGGTGCGGACCTCAGTGACTCTGGCGGTTCACATCTCCTTCAGGCGCTCAATGATCTCTATCAGGCGCAGATTACCGCCAGCAGGCGGACGCCAATCTACATGGACGCCCTGGGAGCCCTGCATGTTGACTGCGTTGTTAAGTACTTCCAGACCGAGATTGATTATCTTGAGCTTACTCTTGTCGAACAACGGGCTCTTTTCCATTGGCCTCCTCCTTATTGTGAAACGACAGCAACCGCAGCACGTGCGCACTGCTCGTTGGTTTCAAAGACAGTGATGCCTGCAGCTTCCAGGATCTCTTTCTGGGTTTCATAGCCTTGGTAGTCTTCAAAGCTACCGCAGATCCTGGCAAAGAAACCTACAGACCTGCCCTCTCTGGCAAGAAGCTCACGGGCTTCGGTTACGTGCTCGGCCAAAAGCTTGCCGGCTTCATCGTGAGATCCGTAGCCAATGTATATATCCAAAGCGATAACTGCCACGCTTGGATCAAGTGCTTCTCGAAGCAAGCGCTCACGGCGCAACGAAGGCTCGATCATCGGGTGCGGTTGTCCGACCGTAAACTCATCCTCACCCAAGTCCAGTACGGTGTGTTCACGAGAAAACTGCGAATCGTGAAGCTTGAAATCATAGTTCAAGGGCGCGTTGGAATAGACAGCTCCCAATGCATTCCGAATGATGAGCTGCGTCTCATAAGAGAGCGTTCCGCCGCAGTACAAACCGCGGATGTATTTCTGCGATCCACTCAATCCCTCCTTGACCTTCCGGACCACCTCGTTTTCGTCGCCACGCGATGGTATGGTCGCGCCTTTTCCGACCACAAGATCGAGACAGATTTGCGCAGTCTCTGTCAGAGTGTGCGCAACATAACAACGGGTATCGCCAAGAAGGTTGGAGGTATCACCCAGCAGGCAAGCCACAACCGGTTTTGACAGCTTTTTAATGCGCTCGGAGAGCTTTGCTGTGACCGACGGGGCAGGGGGCTTTGATACGATCACGATGATTTCGGTCCGTGGGTCGGCCTCCAGCATATCGATGCAGTGAAGCATCATCTTGCCGCCGACTTCCTCTTTCACATCGCGGCCGCCGGTGCCGAGCGCTTGACTGATCCCGCCACCAAAATTGCTTACCAGCGTCATGACCTCCTGCAGACCGGTGCCGGATGCAGCCACGATGCCTACGCACCCGGGCTTCACCTTGTTGGAGAAGCCGAGGCCCACGCCATTGATGACAGCCGTGCCACAGTCCGGCCCCATCATCAGCAGATTCTTTTCAAGAGCCAGATCCTTAAGCATATTCTCATTCTCAAGCGACACATTGTCCGAGAACATCAATATGTTGACGCCCGCATTCAGAAGGCGTTTCGCCTCGAAATGTGCAAAGGCCCCAGGAAGAGATATGACCGCAATATCGGCGCCACCAAGCGCGCTCAGAGCCTCCTGAGTCGTCTTGTAGTTACGACCCTCGTTGCGAGAAGCCCTCTCGGTGTTTTTCTTCTCGAGGATTTCGACGGCGGAGGCGATCGCAGCTTCAATCTCTTCCACGGTATCAGACCGAACGGCGAATATCAGATCGTTGGGGGCGGCCGCCTCTCCATCCTCATTCAGCAGCCCCGCGCCGCGCATGAGCTCCTTGTTCATTTCGGTCGCCATCAGAACTGCGATGTTCTTAGAACCACGCACTTGCTGCGCCACCTTGCTGCTAACCAGCATCAGTGTCGCGGAGTCATAATAACTGTTCTTCCTTACAACGTTTTTCAGCATAATCATCTCCGTTCAGGTCTATCGTTTACGCATAATTCCACGTAAATATCAGGAAACTCACTTCGGTATTGTTCGTGAACAAGATCAGTGTTTCGTAAGCGCCTAGATGTCTGCTAGATATTCAGATCTTCGGCAAGAGCCAACAATGCCGCCTTGAACGGCTCCATGGGTACGGTAGACATGCCCGCGCCTACCATGCCAACTCCGGCCTTGTTTGAAGCGATTGCGGTGTTGAGGATCGGGGTGATATCTGTTTCGACAACCAGCGCGGCATCAATGCAGTAAGGCACGCCTTTAAAATCCAGTATCGGGATTTGATACTTGGGATTTTCCGTCAGAGTGATCCGATACATATTCTCGGTCGTTTTCCAAGCCACATCGACACTTGCTGCACCCACGAAACGGACGATAGCAGGAGCGGCAAGCATGGCGCACCCGCCCAGACCGCCGACCTCCATGATGGCTGAATCTCCGAGATCCGGGTTGGCATCCGCTGCAGTTCGACCCGGAAAATAAAGCCCTTCAACCATGGGGGCGGGTGCTGTGAACCACCTGCCAGGCAGCCCGGAAATCCTGATGCCGACTTCAACGCCATTTCTTGCGATTGCCGTGACGACAGAGGAACCCTTCACCCCGTCACCGGCATCGGCTGCAAGTTTCATCGCTGCCATGACGATGGTCAGGAAGAACTGATCGTTGCCCACTGCTATGAAACGCATAATGTCTTCGGCATGCTTGCCCGCATGTCTGATGATCGCAGGAGCCATCAACTTGATGAGCAGCGCCGTGCTGGCCAGATTCCGCATGTGGAATTCATCGCCCATGGCGAGGCCCTGGCCGATGAGCGGCGCCAGATCCACGCCCCCCAGATCCTTTATAACTTTTTGAAAAATGGGAGCGGCCGTTTGCTCGATCCAGTCGAGCCGATCGAGTGTTTTCTGACCGTATTCACCAAAGCGCAGGCCAACCCCCTGACCTTCAGACACGTTGCTGTAAGCGCGCTGCCCGGTGTTTCTATCCTCAATGACCCATACCGGCATGGAATACGTAGTAAGCCCCGTCATCGGACCTACGGCTTTATGGGCGTGGCAGGGATCGAACTCTATCCCGCCATTTTCGACAAGTTCGATTGCCTCTTCGGGTGTCGATGCAAGGCCTTCGTGAAGCGCGGCACATATTACGGACCCGCGCATCGGCTCACACATGTCTTTGAATTTGATTGGTGGACCGGCATGCAAGAAGAGATTCTTTCTGAGCCCAGGCATCGCTTCGTGGGCCGGAATGATATCGACAAGCACGGGGTTCGAAGCGAGCATGCGCTCAACCGAAAGTTTGTTAGCTGCTCTCATGTCAAGATTCCCTTGAAAGTTTGTTAGTTGCTCTCATGTGTCAAGATTCCCCTATACGAGAAGCCGCGAAACGACTTCTAACAGGCCCCAGAAACTCAGAATGAAGGCAAGTATCACGGCTATTGCTTTACTCACGTTAGAAAGCATCAGCGAGCGAGGTGCATTCATAAGTTTACTTCGGCGTGCCTACTGTAGTCAACAAATTATTACTTATCTCTTGTTGATATGTGCATTTGGGTTGGTTCTGTCGCAAGAGGGCATTCGGCATGGTCCGGTCCGATCACCATATTCGCCATTCTTCAGAAAGCAAAGTAATCAACAGGTTTCACGAAGAGGTCTTTTATGCGGTGCTATGTATAAGATCTAAAATTATATTTAAATCAGTAAGTTACTAACAGTTTACCAGCCCTGATTCCTCCGGTGACCCCTGTCCCTTTCAAGGGGTTGCCAGAATCTTCCAGCCTTATTTGGCTGGATCATGGGCAAGCGCAACACGGTACTGCTTCTATTTGGCTGACCCATCCGAAATCGCCATATTATTTTCTTGACAAGTAATAATTGTATTAATAAAATACGCCTTGACTGATGCTGAATAAGAAGCGCACTTCCCCTTCGCCAGTTCCGATGGCCGTTGGAAAAATTACTAAATAAAGCTGCATCAGTATTTTTACATCACGACTGAAAGCGAGTACCAAATATGCACCTAAATTCAGGTCGTCCTCATTCTGCGCCGCCCCCGCGAGCCAAAGAAGCGTTTGGAGGCCGTCTTTGCCTCCTGCAATCAGTGAAAGGAGATGATTAGCATGTCCCCGGATTTACAATTTGAATGCACGGTTATTCGTGTGGCTATGAGTTCCCCTGGCGATGTGTCCGGGGTTGCTGCACTGTTCGACAACAAAACGGTTGATCCCGCGCATGTTGTCGCAATCATGGAGCAAACCGAGGGCGATCCGTATGCCCGGGGCTATGCCACGTTGGCTATGGAAGTTCTGCTGTCTGAGCGACTGCAAATTTCCCGCGCGGAAGTGTTCGCCAAGATCCCGATGATGATGATCGGCGGAGTAGGCGGCATCATGTCCCCGCACATCAACCTGTTCATCAAGCAACCTTGTAACGCGTCGGGGAAGGGCAAGCGCCTCGCACTTGGCGTTGCCAGTTCGCGCCCTCTGCTGCCCGAAGAATACGGCACCATGGTTGAGGTAGACCTTGTCACTGAGGCCGTGCGTACGGCCATGCAAGACGCCGGTATCACCGATTCTTCCCAGATTGAGTGCGTCGAAGTCAAATGTCCGGCAATGACACCCGCACGCATCGCGGACGCCGAGAAGCGTGGCAAGAAGGTTGTCAATGGCAATCCGGTCGTAGCGTCGTCGCTGGCTAAAGGTGCCTGTGCGCTTGGCGTCGCGGTGGCAACCGGCGAGGTCGAACGTGGCAAACTCACGGACGGCATGATCAACGTCGATAAGTCACTGTTTTCTTCCGTAGCGTCGACGTCGGCGGGAGGGGAACAGGTAGCGTGCCGCGTGCTCGTGATCGGCAATGTCCATGGCGCTCCTGGCCGGATGATTGCTGCACATGGAGTGATGCAAGATCAGCTTGATATTGCTGGCGCGCGCAGCGCTTTTGCGCAAGCGGGCCTCGAACTCAAGGACGGCGTGGTGGTAGATGCTGATCGTGAGCGCATCGCCGGGGTACTGGTGAATGCTGGTGCAGACTACGTGACAAATGTGCGGGGCCGCCGCCATGTCCTGCATTCCGACTTTCTGGCGCCGTTCAGCGGCATTCAGGCCAAGGCAGTCGCCCATGCCATCGTGGCGACAATCGTCGGCGACACAATGTTTCTCGCGTCGGCCGGCGCCGAGCATCAGGGCCCCCCCGGCGCCAACCTGGTCTGTGTAATTGCCGAAGCGAAAGCGTAGTTTTTATGGAGAGCGCAATAATGAACGTAGACAAACACCTTCGGCTGACCTATGTCGGTGCGATGAAGATGATCGATGCGGCAGTCGCGAAGGCGGTGGCAATGAACAAGGCAGAGTGCATCAGTATCGTGGACGACGGTGGCCAACTGC
>CAIVZW010000200.1 GCA_903910495.1 uncultured beta proteobacterium | reverse complement strand
CTGTTCAACCTCCGGGCGCGCGACGAGTTTTCGGCCTTCTTCGGCCGCAGCGATACCTTCGCCCTTGGCGTATGCAACGGCTGCCAGATGATGAGCGCCCTGAAGGGCCTGATTCCCGGCGCCGAGGCCTGGCCGCGTTTCGAGCGCAACAAGGTCGAACAGTTCGAGGCGCGCTTTACCATGGTCGAGTTGCCCGAGTCGCCGTCGCTGTTCTTTGACGGCATGGTCGGCAGCCGCCTGCCGGTGGTCGTTTCGCACGGCGAAGGGCAGGCCGTGTTCGATTCGCTGGAGCAGCAGGCGCAGGCTCTGGTCGCCATGCGCTACCTCGACAATGCTGGCCGGCCGAGTGAAGTCTATCCGTACAATCCGAATGGTTCGCCCGCGGGTATTACCGGCGTGACCACGGCCGACGGTCGCTTCACGATCATGATGCCGCACCCCGAGCGGGTTTTCCGCACAGTGCAGATGTCATGGCATCCCGCGACTCTCGGCGAGGATTCGCCGTGGCTGCGCATGTTCCGCAACGCGCGGAAGTGGGTGGGATAATCCCGCAAGCTTGCGCTTCTGACTGAACAGACCGCCCTCCATCGTTGGAGGGTTTTTTCGTCCGGAATGGGTGCGGACGATTACGTAGCTCTCAGTTCGACCCCGTACCCGCGCTCAGGCTCTTGAAAAGCGTTCAACGTCTGAATTCACCGGGGTTGCTCGGCTTTTTTGCACAGCGTCCAGAGTGTGAAGCGAATGAGGTCGAACCAGAGCTACCAAAAATTTGCGAGAATATTCAGCAATTGTGCAATGGCATCTGCCTGAGCGTCAGACAGTGGCGAGTTCGTTTGGTAAATTACAAATTCCACTTGACACATGTCACATGACCATTAAGCTAACAAAGCCGTTTCTAATGTTTTTTAACCATAAGGGGAAGTCAATTGAAAACGAATCGACAACTGGCAGTTCTTCTGTGCGCACTGAGTGTGGGCTTTTGTTCGTTCGCATGGGGGGCTGACAAGGTGACTATAAAGTTGGCGAACTATTTCGCCATAAGTCACCCGCAAAACATTGCACTCGAGAAGGTGTTCAAACCCCTGCTCGAATCGGGCTCCAAGGGCAGCCTCACGGTGAACTTCTATCCGGATAATCAGCTCGGTTCGGAAAAGGAGTTCATTGATGGAATCCGGCTTGGCAGCATCCAGATGGGCATCATCGGCATCATGCTCGGGGAAAAATATCCACTCTTGAAGCTCGGCGAATTTCCCTATCTGTTCGACAACGTCGATGTCGGATACAAGCTGCTGAACGAGAATCTTGACGAGTTGACCGCCGATCTCCTGAAGGGCGAAGGAATGCGCACGCTCGGTATCAGTGTCAATGGCGTACGCGCCATCTCCAACAGCAAGCGCCCGATCAATACTCCAGCAGACGCCAAAGGCATCAAGCTTCGCGTGCCTCAGGTCAACATGTACACGGTGATGGGAAAGGCGCTCGGCTTCAACGTGGTGACCATGCCCTATGGCGAAATATTTACTGCCCTGCAAACGGGGGTCGTAGACGGCCAGGAGAATCCGCCGACGACCGTACTAGCCAGCGGCTGGTTTGAAGCCCAGAAGTACATCGCGTTGACAGATCACTGCATTGCCTACAATTACGTCGTCGTCAACGAAAAATTCTACCAGACCCTTTCGGCAGAGAATAAGGAGGCATTGAAAGCGGCGGTCAAGGCTTACGCCGCTTTGGAACTCAAGCTCTACAAGGAAGGCATGCAGAAGGACGTCGACACCCTGAAGACCAAGGGCATCGCGTTCACCACTCCGGAGCGCAAGCCCTTCAAGGATATCGTCCTGGCGGCATACCCCGAAATGCTCGGCCCCGACCCCAAGTTGAATGCCATGGCGAAGCGTTTCCTCGATCTCCAGAAGTAAGCGGTAGCCGCAAATAGAGATGAATGGGCGACAGGTGGCAGTTCGGCGCTTCGTCGCCCAATCTTTTTGCGCAACGCCTTGCATGAAAGAAAGCAATCCATGAATGAAATTTCAGAGAAGAAGCGTTCCGCTTTGGGCAAAGTCCTGAACGACGCGGCTGAGAACCTGTTATTTGTCCTGTTTGCGGGGATGGTGGTGATCGTTTTCGTGAATGTTGTCGCGCGCTATGTGTTCGACAGTTCAATCGTTGAATCCGAAGAGCTTGCCCGCTATTTCTTTGTCTGGGCCTCTCTTCTCGGCGCCGTATTCGCGCTTGCCGAAGGCGGGCATATCGGTGTGGATATGGTCGTCAAGAAGCTGCCCCCGGGGATGCGAAAGGTCGTCCTTGTCTTCGCAAGCATCTGCATGCTTGCGCTTTGCGGCGTCTGTGTCTGGTATGGCTATATTCTTGCCGAGAGCACGTTTGGCTGGCCATCTCCGGCGACGGGCATTCCCTACGGAATTGTCGGCCTGATCATCCCGATAACCTTCGCCGCCATGTTTGTCATCGTGCTCCGACAAACCGTTGCCCAACTCAGGAGCAAGCCGTGATTGTCTTCTTTCTACTGTCCCTTACGTTCTTCATTGTACTCAGCATTCCGATCGGATTTGCACTCGGTCTGACGAGCATTACCATGCTGGTTTTTCTTGGCGAAACCGACTTCTTCATCGTTCCACAGAATATCCTCAAAGGCGCCGACAATTTCTCGCTGATGGCCATTCCCTTCTTCATTCTGGCTGGCGAGGTGATGAACGAAGGTGGCCTTTCCCTGGGTATTGTCCGCTTCGTCCAGACCTTGCTCGGCCATATCAAGGGCGGACTCGGCTACGTCGCCATCGTGGCGAGCATGATTTTCGCCGGGATTTCCGGCGCCGCGGTCGCGGACGCCTCGGCCATCGGTTCGGTTCTTCTTCCGATCATGAAAAAGGAAGGCTACGACGTCAACAAAAGCACCGCCATCGTCTGCGCCGCCGGCACCATCGGCCCGATCATACCGCCGAGCATCCCGATGGTCGTGTTCGGTGTCGTTGGCGGTGTGTCCATCACGCGAATGTTCCTCGGCGGAATCATTCCGGGCATCATTACCGGCCTGCTGCTCTTTATCAGTTGGCGCGTCGTGACCAGGAAGGATGTATTCGCCACTTACCCACGGGCCTCGCGGAAGGAAATCGCGGCCGCCTTCGTTGAAGCCATCCCGTCGCTCACGTTGCCGATCATCATTCTTGGCGGGATATTGAGCGGCGTGTTTACACCGACGGAAGCGGGCGTGGTCGCGGCGGTCTATGCGCTCGTCTTATCGATGCTGGTCTATAGGCGAATCAAATTCAGCCAGATGAAGAGCATCTTCATCAAGTCTGCCAAATCGACCTCCGTCGTCATGCTCGTCGTGGCCACCGCCACAGCCGTCGCATACGTCGTCACGATTGCGCAGGTTCCGCGACAGCTCGGCGAACTGATCATGGCGGCAACGACCAACAAATACATGATCCTGTTCATCATCAACATCCTCATTCTCGCCGTCGGCTGCGTGATGGATGTCTCTCCGTCGATCATGATCCTCGCCCCGATCCTCTTGCCAATCGTGACCAAACTCGGGATTGATCCGGTGTTCTTCGGCGTG
>CAIVZW010000199.1 GCA_903910495.1 uncultured beta proteobacterium | reverse complement strand
GTTTGAGCGGTTCCTCTAGACCCGTGAGCGAACATTCAAGACCCTGATTGCACGGTGCGCTCAATGACTGCAACGCTGCATTGCCGCCACTCGATACAAAAACTTGAGCGGAAACAAAGGGTCGTCGACTACCAGTGATTCGAAAAAACTGAGCGTCCGTTGGCAGTGTTAACCTGCCCGGTCGCTTTTGCCGACGAATGAATCTTGTTGCCCGGTAGTGAACACAGTGAATTTCTCAGCGCATGGCCGGGTCTTGCCGGTAGAAGCGGCTGAACAGCTCGTAGAGCGCCGGGTATTCGTCTCGCAGCTTGTCCGGCGTTTCAAAGAAGGTTTCGCTCATGACGGCGAAGAATTCGCCGGGGCTTTCGGCGGCGTAGGGGTCGAGCAGGGTTTCTTCGTCGTCTTCCTCGGCTGTGTCGACCAGCGCGCAGAAATTATCGTAGGCGGCAAGCAGCGTTTCTTCCCATGCCTTGCGCGAGAGACCGGGCGGCAAGGGCGGGGTGCCGTTGACCTCGCCACTGAGCATGTCGAGTTTGTGGGCGAATTCGTGGATGACGACGTTATAGCCCTGACCGGCCATCTGCGCGTCGCGCCACGAGATGAGCAGGGGGCCACCTTCCCAGGCTTCGCCCGAGGCCACGTCGTCGTATTCATGCACGACACCGGATTCGTCTTCGATGGTACGCGGGATGATGAATTCGTCGGGGTAAACGATGATGCCGATCCAGCCGCGATAGCTTTCCAGTCCGATGTTGAGGATCGGCAGGCAGCCCTGTGCGGCAATCGAGACGCACATGGCGTCGGTGAGTTCAAGACCGCCGGCGCTGGTGAATTCCTTTTCGCCGAGAAAGGCTTCGGCCAGCGTGCGCAGCCGCGATTTTTCTTCGTCGTTCAGGCGATCCAGGAAGGGGAGTGTGGCCAGTGTCTCCTGCCACAGTGCGTCAGGCAGCGGCGTAGCTTTCGCTTTGCCGCGCAGCCAGTTGATGAACTTGCCGAAAGGCATGTGTTTAGTGAGGCTTGCGCGAGGTGGTCAGATAAATGCCGGCAAAGATCAGGGCAATGCCGATGAGGTGGTAGGTCTGCGGCACTTCGGCGAGGAAGATGGCCGAGAGCAGGGTGCCGAAGACGGGCATCAGATGGATAAAGAGGCTGGCCTTGCTGGCGCCGACTTCACCGACGGCGCGGTTGTAGAAAACGTAGCCGACAAAACCGGGGAGGATGCCGGTGTAGGCAATGCCGGCCAGTGCCGCCGGCGTGACATGAATCAGCCGACCCTGAGCGATTTCCCACGCATAGGCGGGGGCCAGTGCGAGCAGGCCGACACAGGTGAAAGCGGCCAGCATGAGCATCGGGTCGACGCCCGTCGGGCGCCATTGCAGCCCGATGGTGTAGCAGGCCCAGATGAAAACGGCACCCAGCATCCACAGATCGCCGATGTTGGGTGTCAGTCCCGCGAGTGTGGCGAGTTGGCCGTGGGCGACAATGGTGGTGACGCCGGCCAGAGAAATCAATACGCCAAGCCATTCAATGCCGTGCAGGTGCTTTTTCAGGAAAGCCCAGGAGAGGGCGATGGTGGCAATCGGGATGAAGGAATTGAGCAGGACAGCATTGGTGGCTGCCGTGTATTGCAATGCAATGTAGGCAAAGGTATTGAAACCGCCGACACCGAGCAGCCCGAGGACGACCACGGCGCGCCAGCCACGCTTGAG
>CAIVZW010000198.1 GCA_903910495.1 uncultured beta proteobacterium | reverse complement strand
CCGTATGGCCGGTGTGTCGCGCACGACAGCCAGCATGGTGCTCAATGGCCGTGCCGAGCAATTCCGCATTTCAGCAACGACAAAGGAACGCGTACTGGCCACGGCGCGCGAAAATAATTTTCAGCCTTCGCACTCCGCACGCGCATTACGTTCGGGCTGCAGCAACACGCTCGGTCTGGTTATCCCGGAACTGACCAATTTCGCCCACGCCAGTCTGGCGCAGGCCATGGAACCGATCTGCCATCTGGCCGGCTATCAGTTGCTGGTGGTTACCAGCAACGATGATCCGCAGCAGGAGGTCGCCGGTATCGAGCATCTGATTGCCCGTCAGGTGGACGGACTGATCATCGTACCCTGTTCGCCCGACCCGGAGGTCTATCTCAAGTGGAGTGCCCGGCTACCGCTCTTCCTGGTCGATCGCCGGGTGGACAACCCATCGCTGCCTTTCGTGATCACCGATGCCGAAGCAGCAGTGACCGAACTGTTACTCGATGCACTGAAGGAAGGTGCCAGCGAAGCCTATTACTTTGGCGGCCAGCCGCATCTTTCACCAAGCATTGATCGCCTGCAGGGGTTTCGTACTGCGCTGTCACAGTCAGGTATCAAGGAACAGCCCGGCTGGGTCCGTGCCCGGGATTATCGGCGCAGCAGTGGCTATGAATTGATGAAGGCGTGCTACCAGGATCTGGGGCGTTATCCGCAGGTCTTGTTTACCGGAGCCATCACTTTGCTCGAAGGGGCGCTGGCCTTCATCAGCGAGAACCGGCATTTCGACATCGCACCCGAACGGATCATGACCTTTGACGACCACAACCTGCTCGATTGTCTGCCATTGAAAATCGATTCCATCGAGCAGGACAGTCACGCTCTGGCTGCGGCCAGTCTGGAAAACCTGATTGGCCTGATCAACAGGAAAAAACCGTTGTCGGGGGCTATCCCGGCCCGCCTGCACTGGCGCAGCCGCAGGGTATAGCTCTGTATCAGCTCAAAATACCGAGTTGCTTTTTCAATGTTTCGCCCAGATGCATCATCTGCTGCATGGTGCTCTGGAAGTGGGCCGAATAATAGTTGCCGGCTTCCCTGGCGCGACTGGTGACCGTCTTGAAGTTGCCGATGGAAAGTTGATAGTCCTTGGCGCAGATCGGGTAATCCAGATGTTCAGCCAGTGAAGCGGTGGACAGGTAGTCGGAAACAACGATGGCTTTTTCCGGTTCCTTTTTCCAGTTCTCACACAGCCAGACATAAAGTTCCGGGTGGAAGTTGGTCATCACCCCGCTATAGCCGTGACAACCGGCCTGCAGCGAGGCCAGCAGTGTCTGGCCATTGGCATTGGCCAGGTGCAGGCGGCTGCCCTTGATCAGATTCAGGCGGCGGCGGATGGTCTCGATCTGGCAGCAGGTATCCTTGATGAAAGTATAGCGGCCACTTTGCGCGCACCAACTGACCACCTCGTCGGAGAGCAAGCGCTTGTAAGGCTGCGGGCATTCGTAAATGCCCAGACCGACGCTCTTTGGGAAGGCCGCCGTAATTTTTTTCAGGCTGTCCAGAACGACAACATCACCCTCGCCCTGCATGGCCAGGCGATTGCTGATCAGTATCACGCTATCGACGCCGGTTTCCGCCATTCTGCCCAGCTGCTCAATCTGCTGCGCAAGCCCGCAGGCGGTATGCCCGGAAGCGACTACCGGAACGCGACCGTCTACATACTCCAGAACGAAGCGGGTCAGTTGCAGCGATTCGGCGTCCGACAGATAGAACATCTCGCTCGACTGGCAGTTGGCAAACAGGCCGTTTACGCCAGCGGCGAGATACCAGTCAATCAGCTTTTTCAGCGAAGGCCAGTCGATTTCACGGTCCTCGTCAAACGGGGTCAGCATCACCGGCCAGACACCCCGGTAGGGGTCATTTACATTCATTGCTGATCCTAATCAAGTCAGGCACAAAGTCGGCTGGCCGCATCACCGGCTACCAGCACCCGGATATTCTGGGTTAATGCCTGTGCAACAAAGGCCGTCAGGACTTCCTGCAACTTCGTCTGATCGACATAGGCGATGGTGATGTGGTTGCTCTGGTGTCCGGCCATCAGGTCGTCACGACCGACACCATCGAGTACGCAGTTGAGCAGCGGCCATTCGTAGGTAGTCGCCCGGCGACGGCGTTCGAATTCGGCCGCCGGCAGTTCCACGGCCGTT
>CAIVZW010000197.1 GCA_903910495.1 uncultured beta proteobacterium | reverse complement strand
ATATCCGTGTAGATGAATGCGCTGAGCGGGCCGCCTTGCTTGGCCATTTCATAGATGGGAACAATACCCTTTCCGGCCGCCAGGATCGCTTTGCTGACCGATACGAGTTGCTCGAAGTTAGCCGGCGGGGTGAGATTCAATTGCTTGAAAACATCCATATTGCAGAGCAGGCCAGTGAAGTCGATACCGCCGAACGGGATACCGTAAACCTTTCCCTCGCGGGAACCTCCCAGTTTGGTGACACCGTCCTTCAGTTTTCCGAGAATCTTCGCGTCAGTGATTTCGACAACGTTTTCCGAAGGCATAAGCGAGTTCAAGTAGCTCGGACCGGAGGTATAGACCAGAATATCGGGGTACACTTTTGTGGCGATCTTGGATTGCACGAGCTGGGCGTACTGCGCGGCATCGCCGGGAACTACCTGAAGGTCGACAATGATGCCGGTCTCGTTTTGGAAGTCTTTCAGCAGGTTCTTGTACGCATCCGTCAATGTCACCGAGCCGATGAGGATCGACATCTCCCTGCCATTGAAAGGTTTTTCGGCTACCGGGGTTTTCGTTGCGGATTTGGATTGTGCTCCAATCGTCGCTGGTATCGCCCATCCGATAACCATCAAACAGATAATCAGCGTCAGGCTGCGATGGAGCGATGCGCTGATTGGTTTCGCTAGTATCCTATTCGACATGCTGCTTTCCTCCTTGAAACTGATTGTAGGTCGGAAACCGTCCGAGATTGCCCATCATGAAATCGCTTCTCTCACCTCCTTGCGCCCCATGTCTTCCAGGGCCACATCGATCGCATCCAAATCGAGCGGGTATTTGCCGAACATTTCCACGGTATCGAGCATCATGAGAATGTTTTCTTCCGGTGTCGCATAGCCGCATTGATCGCCCGTCGATAAGATGAATCGCCCGCCTTTCGCCGCAGTCCTGATCGCCTTAAGACTTTCGCGTTTCACATCCTCCGGGCTGCCCATGAGCATTACGCCGGTAGTGTGCAGGTTGCCCATGAGTGTAAGCCGGTCGCCGAATTGCAGCGCAATCTTCTCGAGGTCGCAATCTCCCATAGGCGCAATTTCAAGCGGATTGATATAGTCGAGGGCGGTCTCTTCGGCACAGCGCTTGATAATGTGGTATTCCTTGCCGCAGGAGTGCAATCCCGAAATGATACCGGCTTCGCGGCACATCGCAGATACTTTTTTTATCGTCGGAAAGGTGATACGGTCGAAAATGTCCGGCGACTGCAGTGTGATTCCGCCGCTCAATCCGAACAGTATCGAATCCACTACGCCGCTGTCGGCGATCATTTCCATCATCGCCACCGATTGAATATGATGGAGTTCGACCAGTTCGTCGAAAATTTCCGGATAGTCGTAATATGCATAGGTCAGCGCTTCTAGGTTGCCGTTGAAATAGCTGAGGTAGACCGGAAAACTCGGAGTCGAAATGTTGACGCAGAGCATGCCGTGCTCGCCCAGAATCTTCTTCTGTTCAAGTATCAGTGTCCGATCGCAGCGTATGGGCCTGGCAAAAAGATGGCGTAATTTCTTGTAATCATTCTTGATATTTTCGACCATCTTCTTGACGAGGGTGGGAGGTTCGTGAATACCGACGCGGATGGTTTCGTCGAGATCACCATCCGGCGTGCGAACGATTCGGGTTCGTGTCCGGTATTCCGGCATTTTTACGATTGTCGAGGCATACTCGTATGAAATTCCAGATTCCAGCTCGAATTGCATTTTGCCGTACGTGAACCAGCCATCCACCCCCAATTGTTTGACCAGATTGATATATGCGAGCCAAAGCGCGGGATCTTCGTCGAAATAAATATCCCAAAATGGCTTGTTCGTGTATTTGCAGGGCAGATAATTCGAAATATCCGGCGCGACCGGTACGCGATCCAGCGGTTCGCCCCGGCAGGCTGCCATCATTCTCTGTCTGCTGGTCATCTTCTGTTTTCCTTCACACCCCGTGTAGCGTGCTCGCAGCTAAGACAGCGAAAAATTCATTCGGGAATCCTCACGGATGTACTCATGATTCCTGCTTCGCAAGTACGGTCAGTTGCAAATTCAACACCTCGGTCAGGATGAGGGCGAGCGAACCCATCAGAGCGGCTCGCGCTCCATAGGTCGCGATGCCGATATGAATCTCTTTCCGATTCACATTGATCGAACGCGATTCTACGGCGGTCCTGATAGGTTCCAGCACCAACTCGCCCGCGAGCGCGACGCGACCGCACAGGATCACCGCTTCGGGATCGAAAAGGTTGATGACATTGACGACACCGATGGAAAGATATTCCATCGCCTCGCGGAGCACGTCGCGTGAGAGTCCGTCGCCCAGATTGGCGGCATCCACCACCATCGACGTGGAAATCAGTTCCATATCCCCACCGCAGGCGGCGATGAGCGTCGACTCTTCCCCTCCGAGAATCCGTTCCCGGACTGTCCTCGCGCTACCGTATCCCGATGCTATCGCCTCCAGACAACCGTAGTTTCCGCAATTGCAGAGCCGCCGATCATGTTTGGCCACCATGATGTGGCCAAACTCGCCGGACACTCCGTGACTTCCGTAAAAGGGCATTCCGTCGATGATGATGCCTGCGCCTATGCCATAGCCGATATTGATGCAGATGAAATTGCGGAAGCGCTCGCCTATTCCGTAATGGAGTTCGCCGATGGCGGCGACCCGTGTCACGTTGTCGATCATGACCGGCAAGCCGACAGCCTTCGCGAGCGTCGAGGCCGGATCTACATTCCGCCAGTGGAAGTCGGGCGAGAACTCGATTATGCCGCGCTTCCTGTCCATCAGCCCGCCGACAGCCAAACCGACCCCCATGATGTATCTGCGGTCCACTCTGGACTTGGCTATCAATTCCTCGATTATGGAAGTCACTCGCTCGATGACCCGTTCGTACCCCTCATCGGCTCCGGTCGGTCGCATGTCCTCCTGAACGATCGTGGCATCCAGATCGGCGAGTGCCGCGCTGATATTTGTCCTGCCTATGTCTACACCGATGATGAAACGGGATTCCGCGGCGAAACTCACCAGGTTTGGAGGTCTGCCGCCCTCCGACGCCCCCAGACCGAGATCGATCACGAGCTTTTCGTTTTTTATCAGGCTATCGACGATTCGCGTTATCGTCGGAGCGGAAAGACGGGTGATCTTGGCTATGTCCGCGCGGGAGATGGAACGTTCCTTCCTTATCAACTCAAGCACTT
>CAIVZW010000196.1 GCA_903910495.1 uncultured beta proteobacterium | reverse complement strand
GGCAGTTTTTAGAAGAATTGGTGAGAAAAGGCGCTGGGTTGCGCTTTGGTTTTGCGGGATGTTTAGGGTATCCAACCGTGTGGGGCGGTGAAGTAGACGATATGATCGCAAAAAGTTTGACGGCATTAAACTACACAATTCGCAATGATGTGCCCTTGATGACCTCCGATCGTATTGTACGTATGATGGGAAATGGGATATGTACGCTTACGCCGAGATCCTCACATTTGCAAGAATTATACGAATCCGAAAAGGAGATTATCTATTTTGATTCGGTTGATGATTTGGTTAGCCGCATAAATGATTTTACTGCTCATCCCCATAAAGCCCGTCTGGTTGGCGAGATGGGGCGTAAAGGTGTTTTTGCACGTTATTCTGCAAATCAAATTGCTGATTATATTTGTAAATTTACATTTAATGACCCGCAATGGAAGGATTTCTCTTGGTCGAAATTTGCGTGTTGTTGAAAATGGAAACTTAAATGCAGAAACTTGACGTGCCTAATACTCCAAAGAACCGACTTTCGGTCATTGTTTTTTCAAAAAACAGACCTATGCAATTACATGCATATCTCGAAAGTCTATTGTTGTTTTCAGATGCCACACAGGAAGTTATCACTGTTATTTATAATTCGGATGAGGCTATAAATTATGATAAAGTGAAGGCGTATTATAGGCACATAAATTGGCGCAAAGAAGAGCATTTTAATTCTGATTTGTTAAATGTTCTTTCAATCTCCAGCGAACACATCCTCTTTGGGTGCGATGATGTTGTATTTACGCGCGGGTTCAGTCTTTCGCGAATTAGCAGGATTCTCGATGAGAATGAGAACATATTCGGCTTTAGTTTGCGGTTAGGCCCTAATATTGTACCGAAGCCAGATAATATTGGCAAAGAGGCCGGGTGCTATGAATGGAATTGGCGCGAGTCGAAAGATAATCATTATAATTATCCATGGGAATTGGATTGTACGATATATCGCAAATCCGATGTATTAACCTTACTTTCCAATGTAGGTTGTTTGAAGAACCCAAATTATCTAGAAGAACGTATAGCCGCTGTAGCGCTGCAAACAATATCACGCTCTCATTTGATTTGTTCGTCTGAGCACAGCCATGCATTGGTTATTACAGTTAATCGTGTTCAAGATACACATCTAAACCCCATCTATCAGTGCAGCGGTTCTGATGTCAATGAACTTAACAAGTTGTATAATTGTGATAATGTAACGTTAAATGTTCGAGCGATCGCCAATAAAGAAAATAACCGAATTCATGTTGGAAAAGACTATTTTATTCTGGCTAAACACAACCATGTACCAGGTCGGAACCAGAAGAAAGGAAGGGTGTCGTTAAAAACATTTTTCAAAAATATTCGCTATCTCTTTAAACACGAGTTTGTCACACAGTGGGAGTTAAGCACAACCATCGACAATTACAAATATGAAATCTCGGCTGAGTTACAGGAACTCGCTAAACCCAAAATCAAAACGCCATTTGAAACCATTATGCAATTGTCGGATTCAAGCGACAGTTTATGCCGGTATGGAGATGGCGAACTTATAATCATGGGTGGAGGACGGATATCTTTTCAAGAGTACGATCAGAAATTGGCGCAACGATTGAGGGAAATAATTATATCAAACAATAAACATATTTTAATCGGGATACCACATGCTTTATATAATTCAACAACTGGGCTCAAGGAGGAAGTAAAACGTTTTTTCCGGACAAAAGCTGGAGAAATCAGGAGTTATGCTAGTTCGGTAATTGATTATCAAAAAGAGTATGTTGCGACAGAGTGCTCTCAGCTCTATGCAACATATGATCAATATGATTTCATAAACTATTTTATTCAGATCAAGCGGATTTGGGCTGGACAAGATATAACGATAATTTCTGGCGAGAATGTGTTCAAGAACATCAAATTTAATATATTTGCATCGGCCAAGTCCATCGATTACTTATATGCGCCATCTCTTAATGCGTATAGGAGTTATAGTGAAATTCTGACACGGGCACAGAAAATAGATAAATCTCGGCTTGTCATCATTATTCTTGGCCCTACAGCAACCGTTTTGGCATACGATCTTTCTCTCAGTGGCTATCGAGCTTTAGATCTTGGACATGTTTCTAAAGATTTTGACTGGTATATCAAATGTGTCAGACATACAAAAAAAACTTTGACAAATTTCTTTAAGCCAGATTAGAAATGGGGTCTAGAATGGAAAAGGTTATTCATCCGCTTTCAGATGTTAAGAGTTCTGCTATTGGAAATGGAACTACCATTTGGCAATTTTGCACGGTCTTAGGCGGCGCACAAATTGGCGAGGAATGCAATATTTGCGCAAATGTGTTTATCGAAAATGATGTTAGAATAGGCAATCGAGTAACAATCAAGTGCGGTGTGCAGCTTTGGGATGGGACGACAATAGAAGATGATGTCTTCATTGGTCCAAATGGCACGTTCATAAATGACAAGTTTCCTCGCAGCAAAAAACATCCTAGAAAATATGATCGTACGTTAATTGAGAAGGGTGCCTCAATTGGGGCGAACGCAACGATCCTCCCTGTCACCATTGGAAGAGGTGCGATGATTGGTGCGGGGGCTGTGATTACAACTAATGTGCCTCCATATGCCATTGTTCTTGGAAATCCTGGAAGGATTGTTGGTTATGTTGGCGTATCTCCGCAGAAAGAAGTAGGCGAAAATAAGAATTTGAGTACTGCGCACTCAACCACAGCCAAGTTGTATGAGATTCCGAATTTCGCTGATGTGAGAGGTTCTTTGGGCGTAGTTACACTAGAGGAACAGGTTCCATTCCAAGTAAGGCGACTTTTTTATACGTATGACGCACCTTCATCTAAGGTTCGAGGAGAACATGCTCACAAAGAATGTCATCAATTCTTAATCGTTGTTTCTGGGCGTTTGAATGTCGTTGCAGATGATGGAGCGAATCGTGATGAATTTGTTTTGGACTCTCCGTCTAAAGGGCTCTATTTGCCTCCTGGCCTTTGGGCTGTTCAGTATAAGCACCAGTTGAATACGGTGCTTCTGGTTTTGGCATCTCATGAGTATGATGAGGCAGATTACATTCGTGATTATAGTGCCTTTATAAATTATAAGCAGGGGAAGTTTAGCCATGATTAAATTTCTGGATCTACTAGGAATCAACAATCTATATAGGCCAGAGATTGATGACGCGGTGAAGCGAGTCTTGGATTCTGGCTGGTATTTGCTGGGTGAAGAATGCGAGGCATTTGAGCGTGAATTTGCCGCATATTGTGGGACGAGACACTGTATTGGTGTTGCAAACGGACTTGATGCTCTAAATCTTATTATCAGGTCGTATGGCTTTGGCTCCGGGGATGAAATCATTGTCCCCGCCAATACGTATATCGCTTCAATCCTTGCCATCAGCCAGAACGGATGTCTTCCCGTATTAGTAGAGCCAGATCTTAAAACTTTTAATATTAACCCTGATTTGATTGAAAAACACATTACGCCAAAAACACGAGCGATCATGGTTGTTCATTTGTATGGGCAGACGGTGGACATGAACAAAATATGGGAGTTGGCAAACAAATATCATCTCAAGGTAATCGAAGATTCGGCACAAGCTCATGGCGCAGTATATCTGGGAAAACGAACAGGAAATCTAGGCGATGCTTCAGGTTTCTCTTTTTATCCAGGAAAAAATCTCGGCTGTTTGGGCGATGGCGGGGCGGTGACCACAAATGATGATTTGTTGGCGGAGAAACTAAGGGCGCTGCGTAATTATGGTTCGCTTGTCAAATACTGTAATCTGTACAAGGGTGTAAATTCACGCCTAGATGAGATACAAGCCGCGATGCTTAGGGTTAAACTTGGGAGCCTAGACAGGGATAATCAGCGGCGCAGAGATATTGCTAAGATGTATCTTACGTATATAAAAAATCCGAACATACATTTGCCCGTATCCATTTCAGAAGAAGGCCACGTATGGCACCTGTTTGTTGTTCGATGTGCAGATCGTGCGGGATTTCAACGGTATTTGACAGAGCATGATATTCAGACTCTGATTCATTATCCGACGCCTCCGCATCAACAGGACGCGTACAAAGAATGGAATCACCTTGTTTACCCTGTAACCGAGGAAATTCATCGAGAAGTATTAAGCTTGCCTATTAGCCCCGTCATGATCGATGACGAGGTGTTTTTTGTGATAAACATCGTGAACTCGTTTTGTGTTTGATTTGAAAGGAAAAGAAAATGCGAATACAGATTATTCAAGATTGTATAGATAGGGTTAGAGGTAAGCGCCAAAGGGGTAATAGTGTGAAGAGAAGCCGAGTGCACCCTTTACTTCACAGTGCAAAGGTGCAGATCATTAAAGATAGTTTTGTCCAAGGGAAATGTACTGTTTTTGTGGAAACTGGGACATTTCAGGGCGACACAACCGACGAATTGAGGCAAATTGCTGAGAAAGTCTATACAATAGAATTATCTCCTGAATATCATTCGCGCGCCGTGTCGCGCTTTCGAGATTGCAACAATGTGGAGTGTTTACTGGGAGACAGTACAAGCGTATTACCGAATATAATAAAAGGCTTGAAGGGGAAACCCCTCTTCTGGTTGGACGGGCATTATTCGGGGGGTGATACTGCAAAAGGCGCCAAAGATTCTCCCATCAACGAGGAACTGGAGTCCATATTCTGTGCAAGGGTGGCAGATGCAGTTGTTTTAATTGATGATGCGCGTTGCTTTGGCGTTGCAAAGGATTATCCCTCACTTGTTAATTTGAAAAATAAAATCTTTTCTCTTTGGCCATCGGCCTCTTTTGAAAATGAAGATGACATAATACGTGTCGTCATCAAAAAATGAATGTATGGGATGTTGTCTTCAGTAATCAATCTGTTTTGAGTATGGAGCGATTAGAATTATGAAATATTTACGAAAGGTTTTTTGGCGTCTTAAGGCTAAGCTTGGATCATATCGTGCGGGGGGGCAGATTGTTTTTGGAAAAACAAAAATTAAAGTTCCACTAGCGTGCGCTGGCAATAAGGGCACAATCATAATTGGAGATAAGTCTTCATTTGGCGACAAGTATGCGCCGATGTCTGGTGATGGCCGGATTCTTTTACAGGCAAGAGAACGGGCGGCTGTTATAACTATTGGGCTGAATGCGTCCTTTTCAAATAATGTTTCGATGATTGCCCGAGAATCGATTTCTATTGGAAATGATTTTTTGTGCGGGGACGGCGTACGAATTATGGATTCTGATTTTCATGAAGTTGCGCCAGAGCAGAGGCTTATCGGCAAGGGCAAGACTTCGTCAATAGTCATTGGGAATAACGTGTGGCTGGGATCTGGCGTGATGATACTTAAGGGAGTTATTATTGGTGACCATTCGATTGTCGCCTCTGGCAGTGTCGTGACAAAGAACGTACCAGGTCGAGTTATAGTAGGCGGCATTCCATCTCAAGTTATTAGGCAGATTTAAAAGGACTCCCCTTGCACCGTTCGCCTGCGGCGTCCATGGCGGATGTATAAGTGGCGGATATGGGTGCGTTTCAGACATCGCAAAACAGTTGAATCTTAACTTGCAGAATAATGTCGGTTAACAAAGGAATCGCATGATAATCAAAAAAATAATCAAGGGTTTTTTATCGCCGAGTTTTATGAAAGGACTTTCGGCATTCAAAAAGCAAATGCGCGGGATGAAACATCCGATTCCATTTGGAAAATTATACCCGATATTGAACGAAGCAAAGGCTGAAAGCGGAATTAATGATAAGAGCTATTTTTATCAGGACTTGTATGTGGCTCAGGAAATATTTTCAGCGAATCCTCTTCGGCATGTAGATATCGGTTCTCGTGTTGATGGTTTTGTCGCACATGTGGCATCCTTTCGCGAAATCGAGATATTTGATATTCGACCGTTAAATTCGAAAATCAGGAATGCGAAATTTACAAAATGCGATTTGATGGGACCTGTCGTTTCTGATTTAATTGGATGCACAGATTCGCTATCGTGTTTGCACGCGTTAGAGCATTTTGGCTTGGGGCGCTATGGTGATCCTATTGATGCAAATGGGCATTTGGCGGGGTTTGAAAATTTATCCTTAATGGTGAAAACAGGCGGGACATTCTACTTCTCTGTTCCGCTTGGACCGCTCCGTGTTGAGTTTAATGCCCATCGTGTGTTTTCAATGGATTATCTAATTAAGATGTTTCAATTCAAGTTTCAAGTCAAACAGTTTTCTTATGTTAGCGATAATGGAGAATTGCACGTTGATGTTCCTTTTGACGGGGAAGACGCGAAACAGAATTTCAATTGCAACTATGGTTGCGCTATTTTCACTTTGCTCAAGTGTGGATAATGTTTTGGCAGATATCCACTTTTTAAGTGGCGGCACTGGTGTCAAATTCCGGCGCTTACCGTTTACTGGGGAGAGTTGCCTTTAGAGACGACCGCGATTCAAGGCTCAGCAGGCCGATGGCCTCCTTGATGAGCGCGGCGCTCATGCTGTGAACCTCGCGTTTTGCGCCTACCGGATCTGGCAAGGTGATGCAGAGCTTGCCGCCCAGGTGCTCGCGGAACTGCTCAAGGCCCCCAAGCACATCGAACTCCCCGGCGCTGTTCGCACGCTCCAGAAGGGGCGACCATACAGGCAGGCCACACGCGGACAGCCCTTGAACGATCTGCGACCGATCCTCTCGGCTGATCATACCTTTGAGCATGGCGTAGGTGCTGTCGAGCGCAAGGCCCACGGCGACCGCAGCGCCATGGCCGAGCTTAAAGTCGGACATGAGCTCAAGCCGGTGCGCGGCCCAATGGCCGAAGTCGAGCGGGCGCGCGCTGCCGAACTCGAAAGGGTCGCCAGATGACGCGATGTGGCGCAGGTGCAGGCGGGCTGTCTTCTCCACGACCTTCTCCATCACCCCTTGGTCGCGGCACCGCAGGTCCGCGGCGTGCTTGCACAGGTAACGGAAGAAAGGCTTGTCCTTGATGATGGCCACCTTGAAAGCCTCCGCCACTCCGCCGATCCACTCCGTTTGCGGCAGCGATTTCAGAAACTCAAAATCATTGATTACCGCAAACGGCGGAGCGAAGGTGCCCGCAAAGTTTTTCACGCCGCCCTCATCCATGCCGTTCTTCACTCCTACGCCCGCGTCGTTCTGCCCAAGCACAGTCGTGGGAATGCGCACGCAGCGCAGCCCGCGGTGGACGAGCGAAGCCGCGAACCCCGCCATGTCGAGCACGCCGCCGCCGCCGATTGCGAGGACGTAACTGTGGCGGTCGAGATGCTCCAGGCCTGCGGCGGTCATGATCTCCCGGACTTGGCCCCAGCCGTTCTTGGCGCTTTCGCCACCCGGCACAAGGAGCGGAGGCCTGACGAGCGTGAGCCTGTCGCGGCAGGCGTGAAAATAGGCTTCGATCTGACGGAGCAGCTTCGGCGTCGCCTGGGCAAGTCCAGCATCAACCACCGCCAAGACGCGGGCGGGACCGGAGGACGGAGGGCGGAGGACGGAGGACAGCACCGGGTTCGAGGGAGCAAACACGTGGCGCGTGAAGCAGACCGGGTACGTAAAGGAAACAGCGATTTTTTGAACAATTTTTTTCATGAGGTCAGCCACGTCCGCACGTCGCAGGCGAGTTCAGAAAGGGATTCGGATTTCAGCGGTAACGTTGAAAGGAGCGCGGTTTCGCACCCTGCACAGGCGAGGCCGTGGGTGCCTTTGACTTGGGCGGTATCGAGGCTGACGCTGAACGGCGTGCGCCCGAAGAAAAGCTCGCACGGATCGTAGCCCGGCTTGTTGTGGATATCGACATGGCGCGCGTAGTCCGGCGCCTCGCGCGCGTCCTGCCACCAGGGATAGGCGAACCAGCGGCCCGGCTGGGCCACGAGCAGGAGGTCGCCGGAGCGCGGATGACCCACGCCGCAAGAGGCCTGCTGCTCAGGGCCCAGCACGCGTGCCACGCCATCGAGCGCCCGCAGCACCTCGGCGACACGCGGCAGCGCGGCGGAGTCGAAACAGGTGACCATCGCGATCTGATGGTCAGGCAAGGCGTAGGCGGCGCTCTGGTGGAAATCGGGGTAGCTCATGCCACCCACACGGCGCACGGCGAAGAGGCCCGCCTCGCGCAAGGCGCGGTTGGGGAAAACCGCACCCTGCGTGACCTCGGTGATGGCATAATCGCCGAAGGCGACCGCCTCATAGCCGTTGGCGCGGGCGGCGGCAAAAAGCCTTTCCAGCTCGCGGCGGACAACGCCGAGGGCCTTCACGCTTTTCGGATGCTGCGGCCCGAACCGCTGGAGGTCGTAGTCGAGCCCCGGCAGGTAGGTGAGGCAGAGGTCCGGCGCGTCGTTCTCGGCAAGCAGGCCGGCTACGGCATCGGCGATCCACTCCGAGCCTTTGACCGAGGCGAGCGGCCCCCAATAATGGCGCAGGCGGAAGGGCCGGCCGACCTTGCGCGACAGCCGTGCGTAGAGGTCGTCCGGCTTGCTGTAGCAGCCCATGAGCATGCCGCCGCCGTGCGTGTGGATCGGCGCAGGAGAAACGATCTGGTCGACGCACTCGCCCAGGCTCTGCTGAAAGAAGGCGAGGGCGACGGTGCCGCCGCGGTCGCGGAAGGCCTCCCAGATGCGCGGCCCTTGCACAAGCGCGGAGGACTGTTCCCAGAACCAAGGCTTCCGCAAGACGGCATCGAAGAACCCGTTGGCAGGCAGGCCATGCCGCGCGGGAGGCAGGCCGGTGCGCAAGGTGGCCTGTGCGGTGCAGGTGAGTGCGGGGAAGACGGCTTGCATGGGGCGCAACGCACAGCCGCCGATCTCGCGCACGGCATTCCGAGTCGCAAAGTCGTACCCCAAACCGGCGGTCTGTATAAGAAGCAGTCTTTTCATGCCGAACCTTCTACCCCATGTCGGGAAACAGTATAACGGCAACGGCCTCAAAGCAAGAACACAAATGCGCCGACTGAGGCGCACGCTTGAACACTCGAACCCGCTTTGATATTCTTTTAACACGAACGAAGGGGAGATGAACAAGATGCTGAAGAAAACGATTGCCGCTGGCCTATTGATGGGTATCGCTGGGTGTACGTTTGTGCCGCCAAACACCCAAGAGCCCCCCAAACGCCCCGTCCCAACGGCACCCCGGGCGCAGCAGGCGGTCAAAGAAGAGGCCGACCGCTTCGAGCAGACTGCTTTTAAGGCCCCTGCCAACACCTACCGCTCAGTGCCGTTCTATTCGCTGAACGACGACCTTAACCCCGCCGAGGTGGACCGCCAGCTACACTTGTTCAAGGAAGGTGGGTTCGGCGGCACGTTCCTTCACAGCCGGATCGGCCTGCTTACCGAGTACTTGAGCGAGAGCTGGTTCAACGTTATGGCCGCCGGCGTAAAAAGCTCGCAGGATCTCGACATTGACGCCTGGTTCTATGACGAGGACAAGTGGCCCAGCGGTTTCGCGGGCGGGATCGTTCCGCTCAAAGACCCGGCTTTTCAAGCGCGGTCGCTTGCGCGCGTGAAGAAGGAGCAGGCCGTCACCCCCCCGGACACGGTGCTCTTCGAGGACGCAGCCTTCAAATACGTCTGCCATGTGAGCCCGCTGGGCGACGCGTGGTTCAACGGAACCTCGTGGGTGGACCTGATGAACCCCGAGATGGTCAAGGCGTTCATTGATTGCAGCTACGTGCCCTACGCGAAGAAGTTTGGCGGCAAACCGCACGTGCTCGGCATCTTCACCGACGAGCCGCAGGTCAGCCCGCGCCCGAAAATCGACAACCAGGGCGTCGTGAGCTTCTCGCCGGTCATTCCCGCCGCCTTTAAAGCACGCACCGGATATGACCTCGCCCCCCATTTGCCGGCGCTTTTCGCCGAGGTCGGCGAGTGGCGCAAGGTGCGGCTGGACTACTACCGCACGGTCGCCGCGTGCTTCGAGCAGTCTTTCAGCAAGCAGATCGGCGACTACTGCGCCACCAACCAGATGGCGTGGACCGGCCACTACAACAGCGAGGATTCGCCCGCAGGCAACATGCAGAACGAGGGCGGCCTCATGCAGCAGCTCCGCCACATGCAGGTGCCGGGCATCGACGCTCTCGGCCTGCACTACAACACGCTCCACTGCGGCAAGGTCATGACCTCTGTCGCCAATCAGTACGGACGGACGCGCCGCCTGAGCGAACTCTTTGGCATCAGCGGGCACAACATGACCTTTGAGGATCGCATGTGGATCACGGGCTGGCACACGCTGATGGGCGTAAACTTCATGTGTCCGCACCTGTCGCTCTACAGCATGAAGGGCGAGCGCAAACGCGATTACCCGCCCACCATCAGCTACCAGCAGCCCTACTGGCGCTACAACCGGCTGTTCGAGGACTTCTCGGCGAGGCTGTGCTATTTCGCCACCGTGGGGCAGACCACGCCTGAGATCTGCGTGCTCAGCCCCATCGAGTCGGACTACATCGAACAGGCTCAGAAGCTCTCCGGCAAGCGCGACGCGGCTTTCTCCGGGCTGCTCAACGCCCTCATGCGCACCCACCGCAATTTCGATCTGGGCGATGAGCAGATCATCTCCGAAATCGGCAAGGCCGAGAGCGGGCGCTTTGTGATCGGCAAGATGGCCTACCGCGTGGTGGTCGTGCCGAGCCTGCTGACCCTGCGAGCCTCCACGCTCGCGCGGCTTAAAGCCTTCGCGGCCCAAGGCGGCACCGTGCTGGTCGCGGAAGCCTATCCCGCGCTGGTGGACGGGGTCGAGAACTCCGCCGAAATTCCGGCGCTCGCGAGCTATGCGTCGCTGGTGAAAGGCGATGGCTGGCTCGAGGCGCTGAACAAGAAGGCCCCTCCCGCCTTTACGCTCAACGGCGAAAAGAATGATGAGGTCTGGACACACCTGCGCACGGTCAAAAACGGTTTCACGCTCCAGCTCTCAAACACCTCCCGCCTCGAAAG
>CAIVZW010000195.1 GCA_903910495.1 uncultured beta proteobacterium | reverse complement strand
GCCGGAGTGCTCCCAGCCATTGAAGCGATCGACCACGTAGGTCAGGCCGGAACTGCCTTCGGTCAGGTACGGCGTGTCGATCTGCGCGATGTTGCCCATGCACACCACCTTGGTTCCGGGGCCGGCGCGGGTAATCAGCGTTTTCATCTGTTTTGGCGTCAGGTTCTGCGCCTCGTCGATGATCAGGAACTTGTTCAGGAAAGTCCGTCCGCGCATGAAGTTGAGCGACTTGATCTTGATCCGGTTGCGGATCAGGTCATGCGTGGCCGCCCGCCCCCATTCGCCGGCTGAGTCATCGGTCTTGTTGAGCACCTCGAGATTGTCTTCGAGCGCGCCCATCCACGGGCCCATCTTTTCCTCTTCCGAGCCCGGCAGGAAGCCGATGTCCTCGCCCACAGGAACGGTGACGCGGGTCATAATGATTTCGGAGTAGAGCTTGGTATCGAGCACCTGGGTGAGCGCAGCGGCAAGGGTGAGCAGAGTTTTGCCGGTACCCGCCTGACCGAGCAGGGTGACAAAATCGATTTCCGGATCCATCAGCAGATTGAGCGCGAAATTCTGTTCGCGGTTGCGCGCGGTGATTCCCCAGACGCTGTTTTTCGGGTGCGTATAGTCGGTCAGCGTTTCAAACTGGGCCGTTTTTCCGGAGACTTCGCGGACGATGGCGTAAAGGGCTTGCTCGCCTTCCTGATAGAGGAATTCATTAACCAGCAGTTTCGGGCAGAGCGGACCCTTGACGCGATAGAGCGTGCGGCTCTCGCGTTTCCAGGATTCCATGCCCTGACCGTGCTTGTCCCAGAAGTTTGCCGGGAGTTCACGGACGCCGGTGTAGAGCAGGTCGGTATCTTCCAGTACCTTGTCGTTGAAGTAGTCCTGTGCTTCCAGACCAAGTGCGCAGGCCTTGATGCGCATGTTGATGTCTTTCGACACCAGGATGACGGCGCGCTCCGGATGCAGGCGTTGCTGGTGGATGACGACGGCCAGGATCTGGTTGTCGGCCTTGGCGGTGGGCAGGCCGGTCGGCAAGTCGCTGGGAATGGCCTGAGTCTGCAGGAAGAGGCGACCGCTGGCCAACTTTTGCGAAGGGCCAAAGAGAGCGATCCCGTTCTCGATGCCGTCGCTATGGCTGCTGACGATCTCGTCCAGTGTGCGTGTGACCTGTCGTGCATTGCGCGAGACTTCGGACAGCCCCTTCTTGTTGTTATCGAGTTCTTCCAGCGTCATGATCGGCAGGAAGACATCGTGTTCCTCGAAACGATAGACGCTCGTCGGATCGTGCAACAGAACGTTGGTGTCGAGGACGAAGAGTTTGGTCAAGGGGGCGACAGATTTTGCGTGGTCGGCGTTTTTGCGGGCCATGAGCGTGCTTTCTCCGGAGGGAAAGGTCGGTTTAGAGGCGAATCAAAGCGTAGTCACAAAATCAAGCACGTCCTGCGCGTGACCGGGTGCCTTGACACCCCGCCACTCGCGGCGCAGTACTCCTTCCCGGTCAATGACGAAGGTGCTGCGTTCGATACCGCGTACCAGCTTGCCATAGAGTTTTTTCTCCCTGATGACTGCGAACTGCGTGCACAGTTGTTCGTCGGCATCGGAAAGCAGTGGGAAGGGCAAATCCTGCTTGCTCCTGAAATTTTCATGCGAGCGGATGCTGTCACGGGAAACACCGACAAGCACACACCCGGCCTGGACAAAGGCCGGGTAGAGGTCGCGAAACTCCTGTGCTTCGGTTGTACAGCCCGGTGTGCTGTCCTTGGGATAGAAATAGATCAGCAGCGTTTTGCCGCGGCAGTCGGCAAGCCTGAAATCCTTTCCACCGGTTGCCGGAATGCTGATATCTGGGACGATTTGGTCGATCATGCGCTGCTTTCAATTGTCGATAGGGGTCGATTGTTGTAAGAAAAGAGGCGGCGGGTCAAGTCAGACTAGCGTTGGATCGAGTTTTGAGTGCGCTTTGGCAGCGAATCCGATAACCTTAGCACCTTTGCCTGTCGCGCATCCTTTCGGAGAATCCCATGCCGGTTATCGAAGTTCGTCACCCCCTGGTCAGGCACAAAATCGGGCTGCTGCGCGAGCTTGATATCAGTACCAAGAAATTCCGTGAGCTGACTGCCGAACTGGCTCGGCTGCTGACCTACGAGGCCTGTCGCGATTTCGCCATGGAGACTTGCGTGATCCAGGGCTGGGCAGGTCCTGTTGAAATTGACCGGATCAAGGGCAAAAAAGTTTCCGTCGTGCCTATCCTGCGCGCCGGCCTGGGAATGCTCGACGGCGTGCTGGACCTGATTCCGAGCGCCAAGGTCAGCGTCGTCGGCATCGCCCGCAACCACCAGACCTTGATGCCGGAACCCTATTTCGAGCGCTTTGTCGGCCAACTCAGCGAGCGCATGGCGCTGATCATCGATCCGATGCTGGCTACCGGTGGCTCGCTGATTGCCACCATCGACATGCTCAAGCGCAACGGCTGCAAGCAGGTACGAGCGCTGGTGCTGGTGGCCGCGCCGGAAGGCATCAGGGCGCTGGAAAAAGCGCATCCCGACGTGGATGTCTATACGGCAGCCATTGACAGTCACCTCAACGAGGTCGGCTACATCATTCCCGGTCTGGGTGACGCCGGCGACAAGATTTTCGGAACCAAATAATTTTCGCTGTTCAACTCTTGTTTGAAGGAAGAAATCATGAAGAAGAAGCTCTCACTGTTGTTTGTTGCCTTGATGGCCGGCGCTCTGTTCGCCGCGTGCAGTAAGCAAGCCGAAGCGCCGGCGCCTGCAGGTCGCCTGCGGCATGGCCAAAATGGTCATTGACCGGCTTGAAATTGTCCAGATCAAGGTAGATCAAGGCACCAAAGCTGCCATTGCGCTGGCTCGCCACCATCGCCTGGCTCAGGCGG
>CAIVZW010000194.1 GCA_903910495.1 uncultured beta proteobacterium | reverse complement strand
GGCCCCTGTGTCGCCTCCGAACTCGAAGCCCTGACCAAGGCCTTGGCCCATCCGGCACGTCCGATGGTGGCCATCGTCGGTGGTTCAAAGGTTTCGACCAAGCTGACCGTACTCGAAAGCCTGTCTTCCAAAGTTGACCAGCTGGTCGTTGGCGGCGGTATCGCCAATACCTTCCTGTTGGCCTCGGGCAAGAAAATCGGCAAGTCACTCGCCGAGCGTGATCTCGTCGATCAGGCCAAGGCGGTCATGGCCAAAGTCAAGGTTCCGTTGCCAACCGATGTAGTCTGTGCCAAGGAATTCTCTGCAACCGCGACGGCTACCGTCAAGAGCGTTGATGACGTTGCTGACGACGACATGATCCTTGACATTGGTCCGGATTCGTCCAAGGCGCTTGCAGAGATCATCGCCAAGGCCGGCACGGTCGTCTGGAACGGCCCGGTCGGCGTTTTCGAAATGGACGCCTTCGCCAACGGCACCAAGGTTCTGGCGGCGGCCATCGCCAGTTCCAAGGCCTTTACCCTGGCTGGCGGCGGTGACACAGTCTCGGCCATCAACGTTTTCAAGATCGAAGACAAGGTCGGTTACATCTCGACTGCAGGCGGTGCTTTCCTTGAATTTCTTGAAGGCAAGCGGCTGCCGGCTGTCGACATCCTCGAATCGCGGTTCAGGGATTGATCGGTGCAATAGATAAACAGTAAAGGCAGCCCTCGGGTTGCCTTTACTGCTTCTCATAAGCACTGGAATCTTTTCGTGCACTCCCTGTCTGATGGTATCGGATCGGCATCAAAATATAAGCATCCCGTTGGCTTACATGCCCAAGCTGGATTAAGCTATATTCAGCGGATTCGATTCATGAGCCTGGATATGAGCCTGGATATCAGAAATTCAATAGTGGGGAGGGTACACAACCATGGATGTTCATCTTTATTTTTCTCTCATTCCCGAAGCTCTGATTGCCTCAAACCTTCCGCCAGAGAAGTTCGGGCAGTACTACGCCACCGGCAGCAGTTACAAATCCAAGGGGCAGTGCATATTCTTCGAAGTCGACGCCAGCTTCCGCAGCAATTATTTCGACATCAAGACGGCCATTGAACGTTGCGTTCCAAGCGCGGACGGGACACCCAAACACTCAGTCTATGTTTCCGTCTATCGGGTACTTGAACACCTCCCGCTCAGCGCCCTCGGCAGGCTTTATCTGACCACCTCGTACGGCCACACCCTGGGACTGGCTCGCGGAGAAAAGTCTCCCGAAAAGGATGCCTGCCTGCACCTTTACCAGGATCTTGCGCCCGTCAACAGCCTGGTTGTCAGCAATCTCGACCCGGTCGCTTTTTACGAAAGCGTCACGTCCAGCCCGACCAAGTTCATCCGCTTCCCCGGTCTCTTTTTTGTCGAGCTTGAACTCGATGAACTGGCGAAAGATCCGGAAAACGGCCAGGCCAACGATCTGCCCTACCCGTTCATCCATCACCTGCGTGAAGCCCTGATGGTTCTCAAACCGAGAACCGATGACAAGCCCAGTACCAAGGACAGCAAGATGGTGCATCGGGTGCATTCGCTGGAGTTCCCCTACCGCATGGTCAAAAAGGGCTTCTACGTAGGCAATGGCACTGACCTGGCCTTTTATCCCATGCTTTCCCATCGCGAGCTCCGTGAGAACTTCAATCAGTGGTGGCGTTCTGCCAACATCTGATTTTCAGAATTATTGCCTGTCTCAGCAATGGAACGCCGGCCTTTGGGTCGGCGTTGTGCTTGGGTTCATGCCTTGGGCGCTCTGTAACAGCGGGCTAACGGGGTATACGTTAAAATCCAAGCTAATCCCCGACACACAGGCCAAATTGGCCCGATTCCGCGGCCAGATAACAAAAGGAAGTTCATGACCCGCCACACCAAGATCGTTGCCACCCTCGGCCCCGCTTCACGCGACCCGCTTGTCCTCGAAACCCTGATCCGCGCCGGCGTCAATGTCGTACGCCTCAACTTTTCGCATGGCAAGGCTGAAGATCATATCGCCCTCGCTGCCAGCGTACGCCAGATTGCCGCCCAGGTCGGCATGCCGGTCGGCATTCTGGCTGACTTGCAGGGGCCCAAGATTCGCATCGGAAAATTCGAGTCCGGCATGATCACCCTCCAAACCGGAGATCACCTCATCCTCGACGCCCACTGTGAGCTAGGCAATCAGGAACGCGTCGGACTTGACTACAAGGATCTGCCCCGCGACGTCACTTCCGGCAATGTCCTGCTGCTCGATGATGGGCGAATCGTGCTCGACGTGGAGCGTGTCATCGGCCATGAAATCCACACCACTGTCCGCCATGGCGGCGAGCTCTCGAACAACAAGGGCATCAACCGTCAGGGGGGTGGCCTCTCGGCCCCGGCGCTGACCGCCAAGGACATGGACGACATCAAGACGGCGGCGCTGATTGGCGCCGACTTCCTCGCCGTTTCCTTCCCCAAGAGCGCGTCTGACATGTACATGGCGCGTCAGTTGATGCTGGCCTGTGGCGGCCACGCGCTGACCATCGCCAAGATCGAACGCGTCGAGGCCGTCGCCGCGCTCGAAGAAATACTCGACGCCTCGGACGGGCTGATGGTGGCGCGCGGCGACCTGGCGGTCGAGGTTGGAGACGCCGCCGTACCCGCCCTGCAAAAACGCATGATTCGTCTGGCCCGTGAGAAGAACAAGCTGGCGATCACGGCGACGCAAATGATGGAATCGATGATTCACTCCCCGACGCCCACCCGCGCCGAGGTCTCCGACGTGGCCAATGCCGTACTCGACGGGACCGACGCGGTGATGCTCTCGGCTGAAACCGCCGCCGGCCACTATCCGGTGGAAACGGTCGAATCGATGGCACGCATCTGCCTGGAAGCCGAAAAATCGGTACTGATTACGCTTGATCGCGCCTTCCTCGATCGCCACTTCACCCGTATCGACCAGTCGATCGCCATGGCGGCCCTGTTTGCCGCCTATCATCTGAATGTCAAAGCCGTCGCCGCGCTCACCTCCTCCGGCTCGACAGCGCTGTGGATGAGCCGTCTCAACTGTGGCATCCCGATTTTCGCCCTGACCCAGGAAGCTGCCGCGCTATCGAAGATGACTCTCTATCGCGAGGTTTTCCCGTTACTCATGAAAGACATGCACCACGACCGCGACGTATTGCGCTATAACGCCGAACAACGTCTGCTCGAAGCCGGTGTCGTGGAAAAAGGTGACCTGATCGTTCTCTCCTATGGCGACCAGATGGGGCTTACCGGCGGAACCAATACGCTGACCATCGTTCGTGTCGGCGATCAGAGCCCGCCTAATAATTGACCCTGCACGTAGCGAACCCGCTGAACCGGTCGATCTGACCTATAATTTTCAGCCTCACATTTTTTCATTTCTTCAGGATCAGAACCATGACTCAAGCCCTGTTCGAATCGACCATCAAAAGCCTGCCCCTTCTCGGTCGCGGCAAAGTGCGCGACATCTACGCCATCGACGCCGACCGCTTGCTGATCGTCACCAGCGACCGCCTCTCGGCCTTTGACGTTGTGCTGCCCGACCCTATCCCGGGCAAGGGCAAGGTGCTCACCCAGTTGGCTAATTTCTGGTTCGACAAGCTCGGACACATCCTGCCCAACCAGTTGACCGGCATTGATCCGGAATCCGTCGTTGCCCCCGGAGAGCGCGATCAGGTTCGCGGTCGCGGTCTGGTCGTCAAGCGCCTCAAGCCGCTGCCGATCGAAGCCGTGGTTCGCGGCTACCTCATCGGCTCAGGCTGGAAGGACTATCAGGACACAGGGGCCGTGTGCGGCATCAAGCTGCCCGCCGGCCTCAAACTGGCGGCCAAATTACCGGAACCGATCTTTACGCCAGCCACCAAGGCCGAACAGGGCGACCATGACGAGAACATTTCCTTCGAACAGGCTCAACGCGACTGCGGCGCGGTACTTTCAGGAGTTCTTTACGGCACCGGCATCAGCGGCGCACAGATCGCCACCCAGGCACGCGACGCGGCGATTGCCCTCTACTCCACAGCGGCAGATTTTGCTCTTACGCGGGGAATCATCATCGCCGATACCAAGTTCGAGTTCGGTGTCGACGCTGCCGGCAAGCTGTACCTGATTGACGAAGCGCTGACCCCGGACTCCTCGCGCTTCTGGCCGATGGAAGACTACCGTGTCGGGATCAATCCGCCGTCCTTCGACAAACAGTATGTGCGCGATCATCTTGAAACCCTGGGCTGGGCCAAGAAAGCACCCGGCCCCGCCCTGCCGGCCGAAGTG
>CAIVZW010000193.1 GCA_903910495.1 uncultured beta proteobacterium | reverse complement strand
GGCTGCGCGATCCGCTGTGCTACGGCATCCAGCAGTATGTGGCCGACATGATGGTGCTGCTGTCCCGGCTCGATGTCGAGATGGTGTACTGGCTCGGTACCTCGATGGGCGGGCTGATCGGCATGGTGCTGGCGAGCCTTGAAAACTCACCGGTCAAGCGCTTGCTGCTGAACGATGTCGGGCCCGTAGTTTCAGCCGAATCGATCCGTCGTATCGGCGACTACATTGGCCGTGCACCGAAGTTCGACAGCTTCGACGACGCAGAAAACTACATCCGGCTGGTCAGCGCTCCCTTTGGCACCCTGACCGATGCACAGTGGCACCGTCTCACCGAAACGAGTTTACGTCAGGCTGCTGATGGGCGTCTGGAGATGTGCTACGACCCCGCCATCGCAGAATCCTTCCGCCGTGCCACGACCAGCGGCGAAATAGACCTGTGGCCGATTTACGAGCGCATCCGCTGTCCGACGCAGGTATTGCGCGGTGCGTATTCCGATCTGCTCACGCTCGAAACGGCGCAGGCGATGGCGGCACGCGGGCCGCGTCCGGAGGTTGTCGAAGTGCCTGGCGTCGGCCATGCGCCGATGTTCATGGACGATACGCAGATCGGCATCGTGCGCAGTTTTTTCCCGTTATCAAGAAAAGCGGTGAAACAGACCGTGCCTGCTTCTTTTGAGGGAACTGATGGCTACTGAATGCCCGAAGCCGGCTATCGATAGCCCGCTCATCAACTGGATGGAAGCGGACGAATCCCGTTCCGCGCGCTGGCGCTCCGAGGCTGGTGTGGCACCGCCCAGACGCGTCCAGGTCGCCGACGATACGCTGAGCGCCGATGCCGCGTATCGCCTGGCCTGCGAAGGGACGGCGCTGCTCTGGCGCGGTGATTTCCAGAATGCGAAGCAGTTGCTGCAGGCCATGGCGCGGCGCGTTGAGCGCAAGCCGCGCAAGACGCAAACGGTGTCCCGCTCCCCATCTGAAAGCTTTCATCTGCAGCGCATGGCGCAGGCGCAGCGGGCGCGTACACTCGGCATGCTGCTGATTCCCTTCCTGGCCGATCACCTCATCCCGCTACGCCGCGCACCCGATGTACGGGCAGCCTGCGCGGCGGTCTATGGTGCGGCCGACACGCCCTACATAATCTCGTTACGTGAACTGCTCGGTCTGATCGGTGCCTGCGAGTGGCGCCGGAATGGTGTCGAGATTCCCGCGCTGGGCGATCGAATCCATCCGCATTACGGCGTATTTTCTCCGGTGCGCGGCGAGTACGTGGCGCTGGTCGCCGATGCGCCGCTGCCTGCGGCGCTATCGACCGCCAGCCTGGCCTTCGACATCGGCACGGGAACCGGGGTGCTTGCCGCCGTGCTGGCCAGGCGTGGCGTCAAGCGCATTGTGGCTACCGATCAGGATGCGCGGGCACTGGCCTGTGCCCGCGAGAATATCGCCCGGTTCGGATTGTGCGATCAGGTCGATGTGGTGCAGGCCGATCTGTTCCCTCCCGGACGTGCGGCGCTGGTGGTATGCAATCCGCCCTGGGTTCCCGCACGGCCGAGTTCCTCACTGGAACATGCGGTGTATGACCCGGACAGCCGCATGCTGCGCGGCTTTCTTGCTGGACTGGCGGCACATCTGCTACCCGGCGGCGAGGGCTGGCTGATCCTCTCCGAT
>CAIVZW010000192.1 GCA_903910495.1 uncultured beta proteobacterium | reverse complement strand
GGTTACTTCGTCATATTCAGTACCCAGTGCCTTCTCGCAATCGGCGAATGTGATACTGACCTCAGCCATGGCCAGCGGCTTGCGCTGATCGGTTCCGTTAAAAATGACGTCCGCCATCTGGGTTCCGCGCAAGGCGCGTGCGCTGGTCTCGCCGAGGACCCAGCGAATGGCATCGGATACGTTGCTCTTTCCGCAACCGTTTGGACCCACGATGCAGGTCATCCCTGGAAGGAAATCAAGTTTTGTTTTTTCTGCAAAACTCTTGAAACCAATTATTTCTAGCGACTTTAAATACACGGTTTGCCCTTCATGGGGACATATGGAAAACGAAGCTAGCCGTTACCTGTGTCAAGCCCGTCCCCCGGATGTTAGCGCTCTTCGAAGCCCAACGAGTGCACGACGGTCAGCAGACCGATGAACAGGAAGCCCGCAGCGTAGAGCGCGAGGAATGGCGTGACCATGAAACGCCCAGCCAGAATATAGGTCTGAAGCGCATAGACCGCATACAGACCGAGTGCAATTTCGAGCAGTGCCAGAGGCGACAGCTTGACCTTGTAACGCTTCATCTGTTTGTCGCCGCGCTTGGGAGTGCGGATAAAACCACTTTCCTTGCCGAAGATGGCTTCCAGTATTGCCTGGGTGTTTGAAACGGCCAGTCCAACGCCGATCACAATCAGGGCCGGCATCAGGAGAATACGGCTGAGCCATCTGCGATAGGTTACGCCCTGGCTGACGATGTACATGGTCGAAGGCGCGATGATCGAGAGGCACATCGGAATGGAAATCAGTGCGTAAATCAATGGGTTATTTGGCATTTCAGGCATGACAGTCAGAATGGGTACCGACAGGAGGGCAAGGGTCAGCATCAACGGATGGACCAGATAGCCGCTCATGTGGAGCAGTGCTTGAAACTTCTTGAACCATGATACGCGCATACGCATGAGGGTCGGCGCGAGCTTGATCAGCGTCTGGAACGAGCCTTTTGCCCAACGGAATTGTTGGCCACGGAAGGCGTTGACGTCCTCTGGTAATTCGGCAGGCACGACCAGATCGGGTAGGTACAGGGTCGTCCAGCCTGCAAACTGTACGCGGTAAGAAAGGTCCAGATCCTCCGTCAATGTATCCCATTGCCAGCCGCCGGCAGAGTCAATGGCGCTGCGGCGCCACATACCAGCGGTTCCGTTGAAATTCATGAACAGATTGTTCCAGCAACGCGCGACCTGCTCGATAACGAAATGGCCATCAATTCCAACCGACTGCGCACGGGTCAGCAACGATCGACGGGGGTTCAGATGGCCCCAACGCGCTTGCGCAAAGCCAAGAGTCTTGTTTTCCATGAAGAAAGGCACGATGGATGTCAGGTAGTCGCGGGGCGGAACGAAGTCGGCGTCGAACACCGCAATAAAATCCCCCCGGGCTTTCTCCAGGCCCTCCTGCAGAGCACCGGCTTTGAAGCCAAGTCGGCTGACGCGATGCAGGACTTTGATGTCGTGACCTTGCGCGCGCAGTTCCTCTGCAAGGCCTTCGGAGAAGCGGGTGGTTTCATCGGTTGAGTCATCGAGAATCTGTATTTCATGTTTGTCACGCGGGTAGTCC
>CAIVZW010000191.1 GCA_903910495.1 uncultured beta proteobacterium | reverse complement strand
GTGCGTATTCCACACCAATCTGGACACCCATTCCACGCGAACCTGGACACTGATTCCACGGCAAACTGGACAGTGATTCCAGAGCAAACTGGACAGTAATTTGTAGTTGCGTAGCACGCGGGATAACCGTGGCACCCTCGGTAGATTTGCCGAGGCCCACATGGCGAATGTCAGGTTATTCATGCGTAAGATTATTGAAGTTCTACGGCTGCACCACGAGGGTGTCCGAAGCCATCGGGAGATCGCTCGGGTGGTTGGCACCTCACCGACGACCGTTGGCGAAATACTGCGCCGGGCGAAGCAATGCGGCCTGAGCTATCCGCTACCCGAAGGCATGAGTGAGAGGGGGCTGGAAGCCCAGCTTTACCCGCCGGCGACGGCCTCAAACCGTACCCGTCCTGAACCTGATTGGCCGGCTGTGCATCGCGAAATGCGCCGCAAAGGCGTCACCCTCGACCTCCTCTGGCAAGAGCACAAAACCGAGCACCCGGACGGCTACCGTTACAGCGGCTTCTGCGCCCATTATCGGCAATGGGTCGGCCAGCTCTCAGTCAGCCTGCGCCAGACGCATGCGCCGGGCGAGAAACTGTTCGTCGACTATGCCGGCCCCACGGTGCCGGTTATCGACCCGATGACGGGTGAAATACGGCAGGCCGCCATTTTCGTCGCCGTGCTGGGCGCCTCGAACTTCACCTACTGCGAAGCCACCTGGAGCCAGAGCCTGCCCGACTGGATTGGCAGCCATGTCCGGGCTCTGGAGAACTTTGGCGGCGTTCCGGCCCTGCTGGTTCCGGACAATCTCAAGAGCGGCGTCACCCGGGCCTGCTTCTACGATCCCGAACTGAACCCGACCTATCGTGACCTGGCCACCTATTACGGCACGGCCGTCCTTCCTGCCCGGCCCTATCGCCCGAAGGACAAAGCCAAGGTCGAGGGCGGCGTGCTCCTGGTCGAACGCTGGGTATTGGCACGCTTGCGGCACCAGCGCTTCTTCAGCCTGTGCGAGCTCAACCGGAGCATTGCCGAACTCATGACGGCGCTCAACAACCGGCCCTTCAAGAAATTGCCAGGCTGCCGCCTGTCGGCCTTTACCGAACTCGACCTTCCCGCCTTGCGGCCATTGCCGGCCATGCGTTACGAGTTTGCCGAAGGGAAAGTGCTGAAGGTCGGCATCGATTACCACGTCGAACTCATCGGCCACTACTCCTCGGTTCCCTACCGCTTTTCTCGGGAGAAAGTCGATTCCCGACTGACGGCCACCACCGTCGAACTGTTTCACCGCGGCACGCGCATTGCCAGCCATGTCAGAAATGACCTGCCCGGCCATCACACCACTGTAGATGCTCACATGACGCCGGCTCATCAAGAAGTCCAAGGCTGGAACGCCCCGCGTTTGCTTGAATGGGCCGGGCGCGTCGGGCCGCATGCCCATGCCGTTGTCCAGAGCGTCTTGCATCAGCGCCGACATCCGCAACAGGGCTACCGGGCTTGTCTTGGCATCCTGCGCTTCGGCAAGACCTTCGGGAACGACCGACTGGAAGCAGCCTGCGAGCGGGCCATAGCCATCGGGGCCCTGTCCTACAGCAGCCTGAAATCGATCTTGAAGAACGGTCTGGACAAGAAGCGGACAAGCGCCGCAGCACAGACCTGTTTGCCCCTGGAGCACGCCAATGTGCGTGGTCCCGATTACTACCACTGATCCACCACCCCCCCTGATGAAGGAGTCCTGCCCATGTTGAACCATCCGACCGTTGATAAACTCCACCAGCTGCATCTTCCCGGCATGGCCCGAGCCCTGGTCAGCCAGTCCCAAAGCCCCGAGATCGACCAGCTATCATTCGAGGAGCGCCTCGGCTTGCTGGTCGACAGCGATGCCGCCGAACGCGAGTCGCGACAGAACGCCGCCCGGCTGAAACGCGCCAAGCTCAAGCAGGCCGCCACGCCGGAGGATGTCGATTTCCGTCACCCACGCGGACTCGACCGGGCGCTGTTCGCCCGCTTGATGACCGGCCGCTGGGTAAGCGAGCACCAGAACATCTTGCTCTGTGGTCCGACCGGCGTCGGCAAGACCTTTCTCGCGTGTGCCCTGGCCAATCAGGCGTGCCGGCAGGGACGTTCGGTGCTCTATGTGCGGCTGCCCCGACTCTTGCCGGCCCTGGCGATCGGGCGCGGCGATGGCAGTTACGCGAAGTCGCTGGCACAGCTCGCCAAAACCGATGTCCTGGTGATCGACGACTGGGGGCTGGCACCGCTCACCGACGAGGGGCGCCGGGATTTGCTGGAGATCTTCGATGACCGCCACGGAACCCGCTCGACAATCATTACCAGCCAACTTCAAGTCAAGCACTGGCACGCTTCGATTGGCGATCCGACGCTGGCCGACGCCATTCTGGATCGTTTAGTGCATCAGGCACACACCCTGGATCTCGATGGCGAATCACTGCGCAAACAGGGAAAACCCGAATGATTGGCTTGCCAGACTTGACGAGTTACCCACCGCCGCCCGCCAGCCATCCAGCTATAGAAGGAGCGCTGTCTGGCGGGCGGCCGTGGATAACTCTGCGCCGTGCCCCCAATCAGCGGCCAACAAACCGGTCCCCAATCTCGATCAATGTGCCTCGTGTGCGTTACGCAGTAACGCACCTCACCGTTACTGCGTAACAAGGAGTTTGTCATGGCGAAAACAGCAGCAGAAAGACAGGCGGCCTTCCGCAAAAAAAGACCACACGCGGGCGAGAACGGGGAGCGTCGTATCAATGCCTGGGTGACCACAGGCACCTCCCTCGCGCTTGCCCGTCTGGCACGGCGTTACGGGGTAACGAACCGGGAAATACTCGAAAAACTGGTGGGCGAAGCCGATCAAAGTATCTCTTCCACGCTGGATATCGACTCGCCAGAGTGGTCTGTGTATTACGGCGTTACGCCGTAACGCGAGGGCTATATATCACGAAAATCGGAGGCGTTAAAAAACAATGGCATCATTTCCGCCAAGCGGAAAATTTGACCCAAGTACAAGGCTTAGAGTAAAACCCTTTAACCCCGCGTCGCTACGCTCCGACTGTCCAGTTTG
>CAIVZW010000190.1 GCA_903910495.1 uncultured beta proteobacterium | reverse complement strand
TGATTTCCTCGTTGAGGGTAGCGCGAAGACCGGTATCCAGCAGGTCTGTGGAGTGGTTCATCGCAGCTTTTCCGAATGGCTTGAGGTATTACCTTCTCATCTCAGGGCTTCAACAGTTCGATCAGCTCGCTCTGGGCGCAGCGGAGTTTGTTGCGTGAGCCACGGCGCCGGTGGTAGCTGCCATGGGCGTCCATGTCCCAGGATTGCTGGTTGTCCGTCAGATAGATTTGCAGGCCTTCAGCGATGACGCGGCGCTTGAGCTTCTTGTCGAGCACCGGGAAGGCCAGTTCGATGCGCCGGAAGAAATTGCGCTCCATCCAGTCGGCGCTTGAGAGATAAACCTTTTCCTCGCCGCCGGCGAAAAAATAAAATACGCGATGGTGTTCAAGCAGGCGGCCGATGATCGAACGGACGCGAATGTTATCCGACAGGCCCTTGATGCCGGGTCGGAGCGCGCAAACACCGCGCACGATCAGGTCGATTTTTACGCCGGCTTGCGATGCCTCGTAAAGTGCGCTGATGGCGCCGGGTTCAAGCAGCGAGTTCATCTTGGCAATGATGCGCGAACGCTTGCCGGAACGTGCGGCGGCGGCTTCTTCACGAATTGCGGCGAGCATGTTCTGCTGCAGCGAGAAGGGCGCCTGCCAGAGGTGTTTCAGCGACTGGGCGCGACCGAGCCCGGTCAGTTGCTTGAAGACCTCATTGACGTCGGCACCGATTTCCTCGTTACTGGTGAGCAGCCCGAAATCGGAGTAAAGACGGGCTGTCTTCGGATGGTAGTTGCCGGTTCCCAGATGCACGTAGCGGCGCAGCAGACTGCCGGACTTTCCTTCTTCGCGACGAACGATCATCAGCATCTTGGCGTGCGTTTTATAGCCCACGACGCCATAGACGACGTGGGCGCCGACTTCTTCCAGCTTGGTCGCCCAGCCGATGTTGGCCTCTTCGTCAAAGCGTGCCATCAGTTCGACGACGACCGTGACTTCCTTGCCGTTCTGCGCGGCGCGCAGCAGTGACTGCATCAGCACGGAATCGGTTCCGGTGCGGTAAACGGTCATCTTGATCGCGACCACCTGGACATCGGTTGCCGCCTGATCCAACAGTTCGATTACCGGGGTGAAGCTCTGGTAGGGATGGTGAAGCAGGATATCGTTGGCGCGTATGGCGTCAAAAATGTGGTGACATTTCTGCAGTGCCTTGGGTGTTCCCGGCTGGAAAGGCTGAAACTTGAGATCATTACGCACAACCCAGTCAGGTACCTGCATCAGACGGACCAGATTGACCGGGCCGGCAACGCGATAAAGATCGGTGTCGCTGAGGTTGAACTGCGCCAAGAGAAATTCGGCCATGACCTCCGAGCAATTATCGGCCACTTCCAGCCGTACACCATCGCCAAAGTGTCGTTGCGGAAGTTCCCCCTGGATCTTGGCGCGCAGGTTCTTTACCTCTTCCTCATCGACAAAGAGGTCGCTGTTGCGTGTGACGCGGAACTGGTAACAGCCGAGAACGTTCATGCCGGCAAACAATTCGCCGACAAAAGCGTGCAATACAGAGGAGAAAAACACGAAACCGTACTCACAATCGCAGAGTTCCTGCGGCAGGCGAATGACGCGGGGCAACACCCGCGGGGCCTGAACGATGGCCGCGCCGGAACTGCGTCCGAAAGCATCCTTGCCTTCGAGTTCGACGGCAAAGTTGAGGCTCTTGTTGAGTACGCGCGGGAAGGGATGCGACGGATCAAGACCGATCGGGGTCAGTACCGGCATGACCTCATGGAAAAAATAACCCTTTATCCATTCGAGCTGAGCTTCTGTCCAGTTGCTGCGGCGAATGAACTGGATGCCCTCAGCAGCGAGTTTTGGCAGAATCTCGCCGTTGAGCAGTGCATATTGCTCCTCAACGAGGGCATGCGCTTCGTCACTGACCTGACGGTAAGCGGCAAGCGCGGTCAGGCCGTCGGTGGTGACAACCACCGAGTTCAGCTTGATCTGTTCCTTGAGTCCGGCCACCCGGATTTCGAAAAACTCGTCGAGATTGCTGCTGACGATGCATATAAAGCGCAGGCGTTCGAGCAGGGGTGTGCGCGGGTTTCTGGCCTGTGAGAGCACCCGGCGGTTGAAGGCCAGAAGGCCCAGCTCACGGTTCAGGAAGTTCTCGGCGGGATAGTGCTCGGCATTGGCCGGCAAGGTGTCGGTACGTGAAGTCATGGCTTCATTGAATCAGGAATGGATGTGCGATGCAAGCACGTGATTCTGTTACGGAATTGTTACAACACTATGTCAGACGACCGGCGCTGCGTTGGCTCGATTGTTGCCGGTCACAAGCGTGTGCTCGGGTGCATCCAAAAGTGTGGGGAACTCCCCGTTCGTGGTGTGCCCTGAGGGTTAGCGAAGCTCACCCGAAGAAATGCCCTAGGGAAACGCTGAAATATCCAAATCCGTCATTCCGGCGAAGGCCGGAATCCAGAAAAATCAACGAACTGGACCCCGGCACCCCAAGGGCACTTCCTGCGGGGCGCTTTCGCCGGGGTGACGAATAAATCAGCCTTTCCCTAGGGGTGAGCTTGTCGAACCACAGCTTCCTGCACCGGCAAGCCAGCCCTTCGACTGGCTCAGGGCGAACGGAGGATGATGGTTGTCCCACACATTCGATTGCACCCATGTGTGCGTTACGACCGATGGCACCCTGGTTGGCGGTGTTAGAATGATCCCCGATAATTACAACAGATGATAGAGAACACCGGTTATGGGGTACGAACAGATCGCTGCAGTTGATCTCGGTTCCAACAGTTTCCGTTTGCAGGTCGGGCGTGTTGTCGATGATCAGATCTATCCGCTCGATACACTGAAAGAACTGGTGCGGCTTGCTTCCGGGCTGACCCGTGAGAAATTGCTTGATGATCTTGCGCAGCAGCGTGCGCTTGAGACTTTGTGTCGATTTGGCGAACGTTTGCGCGGTTTTCAGCCTGAAGCCGTACGAGTGGTGGCGACCAATACCCTGCGCGTCGCCAAAAATGCCAGAACATTCATCCCGCAGGCCGAGTCGGCGCTGGGTTTTCCGATTGAAGTCATCGGCGGGCGCGAGGAAGCGCGCCTGATTTATATCGGTGCCGCCCACGCCCTGCCGCCTTCCAGGCATAAACGACTGGTCATCGATATCGGCGGGGGGTCCACCGAGTTCATCATCGGGAAACAGCTTGATCCGCTGGTCATGGAATCCTTGTTCATGGGCTGCGTCAGCTATACGCTGCGTTTCTTTCCTGATGGCAGGGTCGATAAAAAGCGTTTCTACGAGGCCGAAGTGTCTGCGGCCCGTGAAATACAGACGATTGCCCAGGATTATCGGCGGGTCGGCTGGACTGAGGCGGCTGCTTCTTCGGGAACGGCACGCGCCATTGCCGATCTGCTCGAATTTAACGGACTCAACCCGAACGGTCTCAGTGGCATTACCCGCGAGGGCCTCTCTAAACTTCGCGCCTTGCTGATTCGCGCCGGTTCTGCGGCAGAACTGAAACTGGCGGGTTTGCGAACAGACCGTCTTGCGGTTTTCCCGGGCGGTATCGCCATCATGTCGGCGATTTTTTCCGAACTGGGTATCGAGCACATGAGCTATTCCGAAGGCGCATTGCGCCTCGGGGTGCTCTATGACCTGCTTGGCCGCTTCCACCAGCACGACATGCGCGATGCGACAGTAAAGCAGTTCATGCGGCGTTATCAGGTGGATAACCGTCAGGCCGAGCGCGTCGAACGTACGGCACTTGAATTGCTCGGCCAGTTGATTGGCATCGATTTGCCGGAAAATGAGAGCGATGTGCGCTTCCTTCGCTGGGCCGCAGCGCTGCACGAAATCGGAATATCGATTGCACACGGCGCTTTCCACAAGCATGGGGCCTACATCGTGAGCTTTGCCGACATGCCCGGCTTCTCGAAGAAGGATCAGGAGCAATTGGCACTGCTGGTCCTCGGCCAGCGTGGCAAACTGGAAAAGCTGCCACTGACTGCAAACACGGCTCCGGTCTGGCGACTTGTTTTCTGTCTTCGCCTGGCGGCACTGTTGCACCGCTCGCGTGATGACCAACACGTGCCGGCTTCCATCGTCAGGCAATCCGGCACGGGATTCCAACTCGATCTTCCTGCCGACTGGCTACTCGCCAACCCGCTCAGTGCGGCCGCTCTGTCCGATGAAGCGTCAATCTGGCAACGCATGGGTTCGGCGTTACGGATCAGGCGTCGCACTGCAATTTCCATGCTGGAATAGCCAAAATGGCTGATGCCGCGATAAGTACCCGTGAACATGAAGGACATGTGCATGCAACGCTTTCCGGCGAGTGGACGCTGGCAACCCTGCCGTTGCCGATAAGCCGGCTAGAATTGCGTCTGACTGAACTGACGGCGAACAATGCGTCTTGGGATCTGCACGCCGTTGCCCGCCTCGACAGTGTGGGCGCGATCCTGCTCTGGCGTGCCTGGGGGCGGGGCTGGCCGCGTGCTCTGGACGTTTCTGCGCAGCATCGCTCGGTCATTGAACGTGTGGCGTCAGGACATACAGATTCTACGATCCGCCCTGCGCAATCGCGCTTTAACTGGCTGCTGGTATTGGGGCAGCTTGCTCTTTCTGCGGGCAAGAATCTGCGCGAAATCGTGACCTTGTTCGGGCAACTGCTGCTTGATGTGGCCTATCTGTTCTCGCATCCGCGTGATATTCCCTGGCGCGAGTTTTCGGCCAATATCTTCAAGAGCGGCGCCCAGGCCTTGCCGGTGACGGCGCTGGTCGGATTTCTGATCGGGGTCGTGCTCTCGTTTCTGTCTGCACTACAGCTTAAAAACTTCGGCGCTGATATCTACATCGTCAATTTGCTCGGGATCAGCATTATCCGTGAGCTCGGGCCGGTGATTGTTGCCGTGCTGGTGGCCGGACGCTCCGGTTCGGCGATGACTGCGCAGATCGGCGTCATGCGGGTGACCGAAGAAATCGATGCGCTGGCGACGATGGGTGTATCGCGCAGTCTGCGTCTAGTCCTGCCCAAGGTCGCTGCGCTTTCCGTGGCCATGCCGCTGCTGGTCGTGTGGTGTGCAGCGGCAGGGATAGTTGGCGGCATGGTGTCGGCGAATCTTGAAATGGGGCTCTCTTACGGTTATTTCATCGAAGCACTGCCTCGAGTGGTGCCGCTGGCCAACGTCTGGATCGGCATTGGCAAGGGTTTCTTTTTCGGCCTGCTGATCGCGTTGATTGCCTGCCACTTTGGCCTGAAAGTGCGACCGAATACCGAGAGCCTGTCAGCAAAAACAACGACGGCTGTGGTTACGGCGATTACCTTCGTGATCATCATTGATGCCGTGTTTGCGGTGTTGACCCGTAATATCGGCATGCCGGGAGGGGCGTGACAGCCATGAATGCTCCGCCCGATGTTCCGGTCATTCAGTTGCGTGGCTTGTGCACGCGCTTTGGCGATGCCGTGATTCATCGCGACATCGATCTTGACGTTGCGGCAGGGCAGATTCTCGGGTTGGTCGGAGGTTCCGGCAGCGGCAAGACCACGCTGCTCCGCGAAATCGTCGGTTTGCTCGTGCCGGCTAAAGGATCGGTCAGGCTCTTCGGTCATTCGGTGTTTGACAACAATCCGCTGATCCGTCGCGATCTGCGCCGACGATTCGGCATGCTCTTCCAGCATGGCGCCTTGTTTTCCGCGCTTTCCGTTTTCGACAACATTGCTTTTCCCCTGCGCGAACTGCGTGTGCTCGACGAGGACATGATTCGCGATCTGGTTTTCCTCAAACTCGGCATGGTCGAACTCGAACCGCGTCATGGCCCCTTGATGCCTGCCGAGTTGTCGGGAGGAATGGTTAAGCGCGTGGCTCTGGCTCGTGCCCTGTCGCTGGAGCCGGAACTGCTGGTGCTCGATGAGCCGACGGCCGGCCTGGACCCCGATCTGGCCGATAATTTTGTCAAACTGATCCGCATGCTGCAGAAAGAGCTGGGGTTTACCGTCGTCATGGTGACCCATGATCTGGATACCCTGGCGGGTCTGGCGACACGTGTGGCGGTACTCGCCGAGCAGCGTATCATTGCCTGTGGCACACCCGCTGAAGTGCTCGCGGTCGATCACCCGTTCATCCATAATTTTTTCTGTTCCGGGCACGCATTGGCAGTCATGAATAAGGGAATTGTCTGATCATGGAAAATCGTTCTCATGCCCTGATCGCCGGGTTGTTCATGGTGTTCCTCGGCATATCCGCCATTGCCGCGCTATGGTGGTTTGGTGGCAAAAGCGAGCCGACCGATGAGTATCTGGTGCTCACCAGCAAAAACGTGACCGGACTCAACCAGCAGGCACAGGTTCGCTATCGCGGTGTGCGTGTCGGCAAGGTGGAGGCCATTGACCTCGATGCCCGTGATTTTCGCAATACGCTGATTCGCATCCGTATCAGACAAGGCCTGCCGGTAACGCGCGGAACCACGGCCAAGCTGGGTTATCAGGGTGTGACGGGTATCGCGCATGTGCTGCTCGAAGATAGCGGCAAAGATGCTTCACCACTGACGGCAAACACAGGCGAACTGGCCAGGATTCCGATGCAGGATTCGCTGATTCAGGAACTCTCGGACGTCGGCAGCGAAACCTTGCGCAATGCCCGCGATTTGCTGGTCAGCGTCAATCAGGTCCTGAGTCCGGAAAACCGCCAGAACATAGCGAAAACACTGGTCAATCTTGAAACGACGACGGGCAATGCCAGGGAGGCGACGGCTGAGCTTCGCCTGTTGCTGACACCGGAGAATGCACGTTTGCTGAAATCAACACTGGCCCGTGCCGAGCAGACTGCCGGACAAGCCGGACCTTTCTTTGCCGAGGCGCGTGGCCTGGTGGCGCGCTGGCAAGTGCTGAGCGAAAAGCTGGAGACGACGCTCGGTGACCCGTCGAGTAGCGGCATCGCGGCGCTGGCTCCCCGGCTCAACGAGTTGAGTTCCGAGCTTTCTGCCAATTCGCGCCAGCTCACTCGTGTGTTACAGATGCTCGAAGACTCGCCGCAGAGCCTTATTTTTGGTCACCAGAAAAATCAGCCCGGGCCCGGTGAAGCCGGTTTCATTACACCAGCAGTGACCAGGGGACAGCCATGAGAAACGTATTCGTGCTGTTGTCAGCACTGCTGCTGAGCGCGTGCGTCGGCGGGGCGAGAAACACGCCATCCATCGCAGTTTATGACTTCGGATTGCCGGCCGCGCGACTGGTTGCCGATGGAGCCTGGTCGAGACTGGCGCTTGAGGTCAGGTCACCGCCCTGGTTCGACTCGCTCAGTGTCGATTATCGGCTGGCCTATGAAGACCCGCTTAAGCAACGCGAATACGCCGGCAGCCGCTGGGCGGGTGCGCCGGGAATCCTTCTCGCGCAGCGCTTGCGGCAGCAACTCGGGACAGTGAGTGTGACCGGGAATACGCTGAGCCTTTGTCTGCTCAGGGTCGAGTTGCAGGAGTTCTCTCAGGTCTTCGATTCGCCGCAGCGAAGC
>CAIVZW010000189.1 GCA_903910495.1 uncultured beta proteobacterium | reverse complement strand
GCAGCCCGGCAGCCTTGAAGCCGTCGGGATAATCAGGCAAGCGATTGGCGAAATCGAGCTGATGCTGTCGGCCCTTGCCGAACAAAGGATTCACGAAGTTTCTCCAGGGCTGATCGAAGCCCTCGACGCACTTTATCCGGTAAGCCTGGTTGCTCAGCCGGCCCAGTCCGTGGGCGACGAAGCCGCTCCACCCGAAGCCGCCAGCATTGAGTTCATTCCCCCCGTTCCTGTTGTTGCAAAGATCCAGCAACTGCAGGACGAAATTGATGAACAGCTGTTGCCCATATTCATTGAAGAAGCGCTTGAACTTAACCAGGACATTGCCGCCCAGCTGCGCAACTGGCGCGCTGCGCCGGACAATGCTGAAGCGGTGCGTACCCTTACGCGGCTGTTGCATACCCTGAAGGGCAGTGCGCGCATGGCTGGCGCGATGAATCTGGGCGAGATCACTCACGCCATCGAGACGCGCGTTGAAGAAGCCAACCGCTCGGGCAATGCTCCGCTTGAAGTGATTGACGAAATCGCCAACACCTTTGATGCCGTTCTGCACATCATCGAACGGCTACAACACGGCGAGACGCTGGAACCGGCCCCCGCAGTTGCAGTCGAGCCCGCCGAAAAAACACCAGCGGTGATCGCGGTTCCCGCAACCGAAGCCGCTGCGCAAACCGTCGCCATTACCACCGAACGTCGTGCCGATCGCTTGCGTACCGCTGTCGCCGAGACCGAGGTTGATGCCACGGCGCAGCGCGCCACCTTGCGTGTCCGCGCCGACCTGATTGATCGGCTGGTTAACGAGGCAGGCGAATTGTCGATTGCCCGGGCGCGGATCGAGGGCGAAATGCGCAGCCTGAAGGAATCACTGCTTGATTTGACTGAAAACGTCATCCGTCTGCGCCGCCAGTTGCGTGAAATTGAAATTCAGGCCGAATTGCAGATGCAGTCGCGTACCGCGCAGGCCGACGTCCAGCATGCCGGATTCGACCCGCTTGAATTCGACCGTTTCACCCGCTTTCAGGAACTCACCCGGATGATGGCCGAGTCGGTCAACGACGTCGGCACGGTACAGCAGCACCTGCTCAAGAACCTGGACGATGCCAACGCGGCAATCCTTGCCCAGGCGCGCCTGAATCGCGAAGTGCAGCAGGAGCTGATGGCTGTGCGCATGGTTCCCTTCGGCAGCCTGGCCGACCGCCTGTATCGCATTGTCCGGCAGACCTCCAAGGATCTCGACAAGCGCGCCAACCTTGAAATCATAGGCCGTCAGGTCGAACTGGACCGCAGCGTGCTGGACAAGATGGGCGCGCCGCTGGAGCACATGCTGCGCAATGCCATCGCGCACGGCCTGGAAGAACGCGAGGCCCGTCTGGCGCTGGGCAAGCCGGAACACGGCGAGATTTCCCTGGCTGTCAAACAGGAAGGTAATGAAATCATCCTGAGCCTCTCTGACGATGGGGCCGGACTCGATTATCAACGCATCCGCGCGCGCGCGATCAAGTCCGGTCTGCTCGGTGCGGATGAAGAGGCCGATACGGCGCGCCTCGCCGAGATGATTTTTGCCGCCGGTTTTTCTACGGCGTCCGAAGTTTCGCAGGTCTCCGGCCGTGGCGTCGGCATGGATGTGGTCAAGACGGAAGTCAACAACCTCGGCGGGCGCATCGAAATATCCTCCGTCCCCGGCCAGGGTACGCAATTCCGTCTCTATATTCCGCTGACACTGGCGGTGACCAAGGCGCTGCTGGCGCGTGTCGGCAACAAACGCTATGCGATTCCTTCAGTTATGATCGAGCAGGTGCTCGATCTCAAGGAAGAGGCGCTGACCCGGATTCGCGATGCCGGATCGGCCGAGTGGATGGGGCAGCATTACCCCTTCAGTTACCTGCAGCATCTGCTCGGCGACACGCAAGCCCTGCCCGAACAACGTCGTCAGTACTGGGCCTTGCTGCTGCGCAGCGGTACCCGGCGGATTGCTGT
>CAIVZW010000188.1 GCA_903910495.1 uncultured beta proteobacterium | reverse complement strand
CGGCCGCAGGGTCACCCGCAGCGTGCCCAATCATTACCGCCTGATCGACTTCGTGCGCGAGGAGCTCAAACTCACCGGCACCAAGGAGGGCTGCGGCGCCGGCGAGTGCGGAACCTGTTCGATGCTAGTGGACGGCAAACTGATCAAGAGCTGCATGATGCCGGTGCAGAAAATCCAGGGCGCTGTAGTGGAAACGATCGACGATCTTGATCGCGATCGAGGCATGACGGTGGTGCAACGCGCGTTTCACAAATCAGGATCCAGCCAGTGCGGTTACTGCATTCCCGGCATGGTGATGGCGGCCACCGACACGTTGCACCGCAATCCACAGGCCGGCCTTGACGAGATCAAGGAGGGGCTGGGGGGCAATATCTGCCGGTGCACCGGCTATCAGAAAATTGTGGACGCCGTTCAACTGGCACGTGATGTGCTCAACGGCAGCAAACCCCCGTCGGCGCTGGATGAGGAGGACAGCGGCAGTTTCATCGGGCACAGCACGCGACGACTCGATGCACCGGCCAAAGTCACCGGTGCCATTAAGTACGCGGCTGATCTTTGGATGGCCAACATGCTGCATCTGCAGGTATTGCGCAGCCCGCACCCGCACGCCCGTATCGTACGCATCGATGCAAGCGCTGCCCACGCTATGCCTGGCGTGGAAGGCATCATCACTTGCGACGATGTGCCGGGCATAGACAACTTTGGGGTAGCCATTGAAGACCAGCCGATCATGGCGCGCGGCGTGGTGCGTTACGTCGGCGAGGCGGTGCTGGCCGTGGCGGCCGAGACGCTTGATATCGCCAGAGCCGCGGTGCGCAGCATTCGCGTCGACTACGAAATTTTGCCGGCGCTTTTCGATCCGCATGAGGCCATGCAACCGGGCGTTGTACAACTGCACGATTTCGCTGCGAACAACATCTGCAAGCACACCAAGATTCGCAAGGGAGACGTTGACGCGGGCTTCAGAGATGCGGATCTGGTGGTCGAGGAAAGCTATCAGACCGCGCCAATCGAACATGCCTACCTGGAGCCTGAGGCCGGACTGGCGTACCTGGAGCCGGATGGCTGCGTCACGGTACACTCGCCCAGCCAGAACATCACGCACCATCGCCATATGCTGGCCAAGATTCTAGGTCGGCCGATCAACAAGGTGCGCATGATCATGAGCACGGTGGGCGGCGGTTTTGGCGGCAAGGAAGACATGCTCTACCAGGGTATTCTGGCACTGGCCGCGATCAAGACCCGGCGCCCGGTACGCTATGTGTTCACGCGCGAGGAAAGTTTTATTGCCAGTGCCAAGCGCCATCCATTCAAGATCCAGTACAGCATGGGCCTCAAGCGCGACGGGCGCATCACCGCGACCAAGATGGTGATGGTCTCCGATGGTGGCGCCTATGCCATGTCCACGCCTTACGTCATAAACAAGTCGGCGATTCTGGGGCCGGGGCCCTATGCCATTGACAATGTATGGGTCGATGCTATCGCCGTCTACACCAACAACACGCCCAGTGGTGCGATGCGTGCCTTCGGGGCCTTCCAGTCGGAGTTTTCCACAGAAGTGCATCTTGACCTGTGCGCTAAGCGTCTGGGCATGGATCCGGTGGCTTTGCGCATGCTGAACCTGATGCGCGATGGCGCGACCACCCATACGCGCCAGCGACTGGATCGCGTACTGGCGACCGAATGTTTGACGGCAGTGGTGTCCGCTGCCGGCTGGGATTCTGGCGTGCCCTACCGCCAGGGTGCTGGCCACGCGCTGCGCTGCGATCTGGGCGGGGCGGGTACACGGACACCCTGTACTCCGGGGGTTAACCACTCATCGCCAGACGAACCGGCACCGGCCGGCAGTCTTGATGCACTGAAAATGGGACCAACAACATGAAACATCGAGGACGTGGCGTCGCCTGCGGCTGGTATGGTATCGCCCGCACGGCGGCGATGGACCGTGCGGCGGTCTGGGTCGAACTCGACGACGGCGGTACGGTGAAGATCGCCACCGGGGTTACCGAGATCGGCGAAGGCATTCTCACCGGCTTGTGCCAGATTGCGGCGCAGGAAATGGGTGTGCGGCCCGAAGATATCGTGCTCGCGGACAATGACACGGCGCGTGTTCCGGAAGCCGCGCATGCCGGCGCGACGCGCATGACCTACATGATCGGCAACGCGGTGGCCATCGGCTGTCGCGAAGCATTCGGCAAGTTTCGTATTGCGCTGGGCGCCTATTGGGGCGTGGCTGCCGAGAGTATCCACGCCTTCGCCGGAGAAGTCTGGGTAGTCGGATCGCCGAGCAAACGCATGAGCATGGCGCACGCGGTGCATGTGCTGAAAAAGGAGCGCGGCATCGTCATCGTTGGCAGCGGTCTGTTCACTTCACAGCACACGGCGCTGAATCCAGACACCGGTGAGTCTACCCCCTGGCAGAGCTATGTCTTTGGCGCACAAATCGCCGAGGTGGAAGTGGATGACGATACTGGTGAGGTACAGGTCCTGGGTGTCTGGGCTGCGCACGACGTGGGTCGCGTGGTCAATCCCCAGCAGGTAGAGGGCCAGATCGAGGGCGCGGTGGTGATGGGCTTGGGGCATGCGCTGATGGAAGACTATATCCAGGTCGATGGCCAGACGACCACGCCGGGTTTTGCCAAATACATCCTGCCCACGGCGCTGGACATTCCCCAGGTCACATCGATCCTGATTGATGAGCCCGATCCAAAAACGCCGCTGGGCGTCAAGGGTATCGGAGAACCGGCGATCACGCCGACGGCCCCGGCCATCATCAACGCCATTTACGATGCCGTAGGCGTACGCATGAACCGGCTGCCGGCTACGCCCGAACGGGTGATGGAGGAGCTGCGGCAAAAGCGGGTGAGCCGACCGGAGCCAGGGCAGCAGGGTGGAGTGAGACAGTCAGGCGTAATCATTTAATAACATAAAAAGTAGATCTTGGCTTGCTAAGGGGATACAGATGAAGCAAACGATTGATATGTCGGTGATCGGACAACCCGGTCCTGCGGGCCAGCAGGCTCGCGCCAGCGCCATAGCTCATGCAGGCGGCCTGCAGGCAGCACTCGACAGCGGCTTGCTGCCCGGACTGGTCAGCGTCTCGCTATCCGAAGGGCTGGTGCTGGGCTTGCTGAGGCAGGGAGTGAGCAAGTATCTGGCTATTTTTGGTCATGGTTCGACCGATCTGGGCGAGGTATTGCGCGTTTATACCAACGCCGGCGTGACCCGGGTGTTCAACTTCCGCAACGAAGTGGAAATGGCGCATGCCGGTACGGCACTCTCCTGGGTTTACCGCGAGACCTGTGCCGTGGTGACCTCCATTGGTCCGGGCGCCTTGCAGGCCTTGGTCGGTTCGCTGGCGGCCATTTCCAACGGTATCGGCGTTTATCACATCTACGGCGATGAGACGACGCACGGGGAGGGGTACAACATGCAGCAAATACCCAAACCGCAGCAGCATCTCTACGGGCAGATGACGGCGCTGATGGGGCAGTCCTATGTGCTGCACACTCCGCAGGCCTTGCGCGATGCCCTGCGCCGTGGCACACAGTGCGTGCACCACCCGGTCAAGGCCGGGCCGTTCTATCTGTTGCTGCCGCTGAACACGCAACCGCAAGTGATTCATGAATTAAACCTAAAAGCCTTGCCGGAGAGGCTCAAACTGCCGCGCAGTGGCGTTGCCGACGATGAAGCCATTGCGCAGGCGGTCGAACTGATGCGCCGCTACAGCCGTATCGTGATGAAGGTCGGCGGAGGCGGGCGCGCCTTTGCCGATAAAGTTCGTGCGCTGGCCGAGGCCAGCGGGGCAGCCGTGGTCCTGTCGCCGGGCTCCACGGGCGTGCTGCCGGATGCTCATCCGCAGAACATGCATGTCGGCGGCAGCAAAGGTTCGATCAGTGGCAACCATGCGATGGAACACGGCGAATTGCTGCTGGTCGTCGGTTCGCGTGCGGTGTGTCAGGCGGACTGCTCGGGGGTCGGCTATCCGAAGGCCCAGGTCGTGATCAATATCAATGCCGATCTAGCGGATGTAGCGCACTACAACGCCACGCTGGCCTTGCAGGGCGACATAGGTGCGGTCATTGGGCAATTGCTGCGTGCCTTGCCTGCTGCAGGGAAACCTGCAGAAGCTCGCCAGGCTTGGCTCGATGAATGCGCCGGAATGAAAGCGCAATGGAAGCATTTTCTGGCCTCGCGCCAGTCGGCGCCGCGGCTGCCGGACGATGCCTGGCAACGCCCGGTACTATCGCAGCCGGTGGCGATCAAGGTCGTCTGCGACTTTGCCAAAGCGCATGCTGCCGTCAAGTTCTTTGACGCCGGTGATGTCCAGGCCAACGGTTTTCAGACGGTGGAGGACGAGCAGCCTTTCGATACCTATACCGAGACCGGCGCCTCCTACATGGGCTTTGCCGTCTGCGCGCTGATTGCCGCCGGACTGGCCAATCAGCCGCGTTACGGTATTGCATTCACCGGCGACGGGTCGTTCATGATGAATCCGCAGGCGCTGATCAGTGCCGTTGAGCATGGCGCCAAAGGCATGATCGTCGTCTTCGACAACCGCAGGATGGCCGCCATTTCAAGCCTGCAGCAAGCCCAGTACGGCATCGATTTTCGAACTAACGACAGCGTGGCCGTCGACTACGTCCAGTTGGCATCAAGTGTGTCGGGCGTCAAGGCGGTGTGGGGCGGCGATACCCTGGAGTCGCTGCAAGCCGCGCTGAACGAAGCGAAAGCGCACGATGGGCTGTCGCTGGTGCATGTTCCGGTCTATGCCGGCACGGCACCCGAAGGCGGACTGGGGGCCTACGGTTCCTGGAACGTCGGCAACTGGTGCACCGACGTACAGTACCGCTACAGCCATTCCGATATTTGAATTTTCAAGAGCGTGCAACATGAAATCATTGCGCAACGGAGGCTTGAACGTCCAGTGGTTCGCGTACCCGGAGGAGGCAGGGCTCTCAAAATTCAGCTATTGACCGGGGCGCGGGAGACGATAATACTTCGCGTTGTGCGGTCAGGTTCCTATCCTTCATCATTTATGCTTACGGAGAATCCATGCACTATCTGATCTATGTCAGCCAGGCGGACAAGCCAATGGATGCCGCCGCGCTTGAGTCACTGCTGTCCTTCAGTCGCACGAACAACACCGAGAAGGGCATCACCGGCCTGCTCATTTACCGCCATTCGCCGGCTGCCGATAGTGGGCACTTCATCCAGATGCTGGAAGGCGACGAGGCCGAGGTGCGCGCCCTCTACGAAAAGATCTCGCGCGACAAGCGCCATCACACCATCCTGCTGCTGCGCGAGGGCGAGATCCCGGCCCGGATGTTCAGCGACTGGGCGATGGGTTTCAAGAACGTCGACGACACGCTGTTCGCCCGGCTGCCAGGCCATGCCCGCGTCGGTGCTGAATCGTTCGATCCGGCAGCGTTCCAGCATTCGAACGACGAGGCACT
>CAIVZW010000187.1 GCA_903910495.1 uncultured beta proteobacterium | reverse complement strand
TTTTCGCTAACAACCTGCCCCAACATCTCCACGAACTCAGGAAATTATCGCTGTTCGTCGACCTGAATGCCCGCGAAATGAAGATCGTCAATGGTGTCATGCACGAGCGCCACTACCTGAAGGATGAGGTGGTTTTTGACGCCGGGGAGGAAGGGCAGGCCATCTATTTCATTCTGGAAGGCAAGGTCCTGGTTTGTCCTCAGGGGGAGAGGGAAAAACCGATTGCCGTCCTTGAACAGGGCAATTTTTTCGGCGAACTGGCCTTGCTTGATGGCGATCCCCGCGGCGCTCAGGTGCGTGCGGCGGAAAACTCGACACTGGCGGTATTTTTTCGCGGCGACTTTCTTGGCCTGATGCAATCGCATGCGCTAATTGCCTCGAAAATAGCCTTGCAACTGGCTCGCCACCTTGGCTTGCGTTTGCGCGGGGTGGCTCTGGACAAGCCCGCCCCCTTATGAAACGCGAGCGGTATCGTTCAGGACCGTTCGTTTGGCTGGCGATAATTGCGGCGACCTGTCTGCTGCTCTTCCTGTTTCAGAAAATTCTCTGGCTGGTAGTGCCCTTTCTGCTGGCCCTGATCGGTTATTACCTGCTTTACCCCTTGCAGCAGCGTCTGGTTCTGGGCGGCATGTCGCGCGATAGCTCGGCTGTTCTGGTCAGCTGCGGTGCATTTGCTGTGGCCGGGGGCATCATCGTGCTAGCCTTCCCCTGGGTCAGTGCGCATCTCGTTTCATGGCAGGATTCCGCTGCGCGCTATATTGCCGGAGGCCTGCGTTTTATTGCCGGGACACTGGCCTGGGCCGAGGGCAACTACAGCTTTGCCGCCAAGGCGCATCTGAGCGATCAACTGACGCGGCAGATCGGCGAACTGGGCGACAAGTTCGCCGGAACCTACTTGGCCTCGGCCGCGATGACGGCGGCGGCCTGGTTTCCGTCGCTTCTGCTGGCCCCGTTTCTGGCTTTTTTCTTCCTGCGCGATGGCTGGCGTTTCAAGATGTTCCTCAGCCGCGCCGTACCCAATGCGTTTTTCGAACGCACGCTCTATCTGCTCGATCAGGTGGATTACACGGCCAGACTCTATTTCCAGGGTCTGATCAAGCTGACCGTGCTTGACGCGCTGTGTCTGGCCTGCGGACTCTGGCTGATCGGTGTTTCGGCGCCCTTCGTACTGGGCCTGGCGACCGCTATCCTGGCCTGGGTTCCGTATGTCGGCTCGATCCTCGGCTGTCTGCTGGTGGTCCTGGTGGCGGCCACGGACTTTCCCGGCGACCCGGCCATGGCCTACGCGGCCATCGGTCTGTTCATCTGGGTGCGTCTGCTCGATGACTTCTTTTTCATGCCGATCACCATCGGGCGCAGCCTGAAACTGCACCCGCTGCTCACTGTGGTGATGATTTTCGTCGGCGGGGCGGTGGCTGGCGTCGCCGGTCTGATGCTGGTGCTGCCGCTGCTGGGCATCGTCATGGTGCTCGGGGAAACCGTCGGCGAGATCGTTACCGACCCGCGTCTGCGGGCACGGCATGTTTTTGCCAGGCACCTGAGGCAGCGCCAGGTGACACGCGACCTGCAGGCTTGACTTTGCGGATCGCCAGAAGAATTTACCGCAAAGATGCCCCGAAGGAAATCCCCTCGGGGGACGCAAAGTAAAAAGAAAGGGAACGCAAAGAAGAACGAAGAGCATGCAAACGAAGCAATAGAAAGGATTTGTTTCTCTTTGCGTCACCTTTGCTCCTTCGCGCCTCTGCGGTAGACGCCTGTCGTTCGTGCAATCACTTGTCAGATCGCTGTCCTGATCAAGAATCCAGAGTAAAATCCGTCTATGAGTTATCAAGTTCTGGCGCGCAAGTGGCGACCGAAGACCTTTGCCAGCCTGGTCGGGCAGGAGCACGTCGTGCGCGCCCTGACCCATGCCCTGAGCGAACAGCGTTTGCACCATGCCTACCTGTTCACCGGCACGCGCGGGGTCGGGAAAACCACGCTGGCGAGAATCCTGGCCAAAGCGTTCAATTGCGAGACGGGCATCAGCGCAACTCCGTGCGGGGTCTGTTCAGCGTGTACTGAAATCGATACGGGGCGCTTCGTCGATCTGCTCGAAGTCGACGCGGCAACCAACACCAAGGTCGACGAGATGCGCCAGCTTCTCGAAAACGTCGTCTACGCTCCGACACGCGGCCGCTTTAAGGTCTACGTCATCGACGAAGTGCACATGCTTTCTGGCCATGCTTTCAACGCCATGCTGAAAACTCTGGAGGAGCCGCCGGAACACGTCAAGTTCATTCTGGCGACGACCGATCCGCAGAAAATTCCGGTCACGGTGCTGTCACGCTGCCTGCAGTTCAACCTCAAGCAGATGACGCCGCCGCTGATTGCCGGCCACCTCAAGCATATCCTCGGCGTCGAGGCGATCAGTGCCGAACCCGGAGCCCTGAACCTGCTCGCGCGTTCGGCCGCCGGCAGCATGCGTGATGCCCTCTCGCTGCTCGATCAGGCGATTGCCCACGGCGCCGGCAAGGTCGAGGAAGCGCAAGTGCGCGAGATGCTCGGCACGGTCGATCTCGATTACCTGTTTACTATTCTTGACGCCCTGCTCGCCGGTGATGCGGCTGGCATGCTGCAGGTTGCTGACCTGATGGCCATGCGCAGCCTGTCGTTTGATGCAGCGCTGCAGGATCTGGCTGCTCTGTTTACCCGTCTGCAGGTGGCGCAACTGGCGCCGCAGGCGGTGGCCGACGATCTGCCGGAGCGCGCACGCATCTTGGATCTGGCGGCGCGGCTTGACCCTGAATTCGTCCAACTCGCTTACCAGATCGCCATACACGGCCGCAAGGAATTGTCACTGGCGCCCGACGATCAGGCCGGATTCGTCATGACACTGCTGCGCCTGCATACCTTCCGTCCGGCTCAGGCCGGTGAGGTGCGTGTGCCGCGACCGCTTGCCCAGCCAAAACAGGAGAGTGCGCATCCGCTTGCTGCACCGGTCGCCGGCACGCCAGCCGCCGTGGCCGAACTGCCGGGCTTGCCGGCTATCGCGGAAGCGTTGGTAGCGGTGGCCGAGAAGTCGCATGTTGACACTGTGGCTGTTGACACTGCACCAGCGGATGCCGACTGGCACGATATTCTGCGCGCCCTCAAACTCAGTGGCATGGCGCGTGAACTTGGACAGCATTGCGAGCTGCGCAGCATCGGCAACAACAAGCTTGTCCTCGGCCTCTCGCCGATCCATCGCCATCTGCAGATGAAACCGGCGCAGGACAAGCTGCAGCAGGCACTCTCCGAATATTTCGCACGGCCATTGCAACTGGCCATCGAATTGCAGGACGTGTCTGGCAATACGCCCGCCGCCGCTGCCCAGCGACACAAGCGCGAGCGTCAGGATCAGGCCGTGGCGTCTGTCGAACAGGATGACTTCGTGCGCGAGGTCATCGATCTGTTTGACGCCACACTGATCGAATCGTCCATCAAACCCGTTTAATTCCAGTTGAGGCAAGCAAGATGATGAAAGGCGGAATCGCCGGCCTGATGAAACAGGCCCAACAAATGCAGGAAAACATGAAAAAGGCGCAGGAGCAACTGGCGCTGGTTGAAGTCGAGGGACAGTCCGGCGCCGGCATGGTCAAGGTACTGATGACCTGTGCGCACGATGTGCGCCGCGTGTCGATCGAACCCTCGGTGATGGATGACCGGGAAATGCTCGAAGATCTGGTGGCCGCTGCCGTCAACGACGCCATGCGCCGTGCCGAACAGCTTTCACAGGAGCGTATGTCCGGCTTTACCGCCGGACTGAATCTGCCGCCCGGAATGAAACTGCCCTTCTGAAGCGCCTTGATGTCTAACCCGTCCAGCCTCGAAGCGCTGATCGAGGCGCTGCGCTGCCTGCCCGGAATCGGCCCGAAATCGGCGCAGCGCATGGCCTACTATCTGATGCAACGTGACCGCACGGGTGCCCGGCATCTGGCCGATACCCTGCAGCTTGCGCTGCAGGCGCTGCGACACTGTCAGCGCTGCAATACCTTCACCGAAGCCGAGATCTGCGAACGCTGCCTGTCGTCCCGGCGCGACGCCAGCCTGCTCTGTGTCGTCGAAACGCCGGTGGACATGAACATGATGGAACAGACGCACGCCTACTCGGGTCTGTACTACGTCCTGATGGGGCGCGTTTCGCCGCTGGATGGCATCGGTCCGCGCGAGTTGCAGCTTGATCAACTGCTGGCGCGGGCCAGTGATGGGGTGGTGCAGGAGGTCATTCTGGCGACCAATTTCACCAATGAAGGTGAAGTGACGGCGCATTACCTGACGGAAATGCTGAAAAGCCGTGCCCTCCGCGTTTCGCGCATTGCGCGTGGCGTGCCCGTTGGCGGCGAACTCGAATACGTCGATGCCGGAACGCTGGCGCAGGCCTTCCGTGAGCGTAAACCGCTTGCCGAATAGGTGTTTGGCATCTTGCCCCACTTCAATCGGGGGCGAATTTAGCGTATAGTCCGGTACTTATGTTTCCAACATCGGTTATTTCGTCCCGAGGGTTAGTACGATGAGCAAAGATGGCAAAGTGGATTGCGGCAGACGGCGGCTGATTGTCGCGACTGCCGCTGTCGGCGGAGCGGGAGCAGTGACGGCAATGGTGCCTTTCCTCTCCAGCATGTTGCCTTCGGAACGAGCCAAAGCCGCAGGTGCGCCGGTCGAGGTGGATGTCGGCAATCTGGCGGCGGGACAGTTGATTACTGTCGAATGGCGCGGCAAGCCGGTATGGGTCTTCAACCGCACCCAGGAAATGCTCGATACGCTGCCCAAACTTGATGATGCGGTGGCCGACCCGAAGTCCGAAGTCAATCAGCAGCCCGAGTATTGCCAGAACGCGACACGGTCGAACAAGCTCAAACCGAATCTGCTGGTCGTCGTCGGCATCTGCACGCATCTCGGCTGTTCCCCGTCATCCAAGTTCAAGAAGGGCGTCGATGAAGGCATGGCGGCCGACTGGCCCGGTGGCTTCCTGTGCCCCTGCCACGGTTCGACCTTCGACTTCGCCGGCCGTGTTTACAAGAACAAGCCGGCCCCGACCAACCTTGAAGTGCCGCCGCACACGTATCTCACGGATACGCGCATCCTGATCGGCGAAGACAAGAAGGGGGCGTAGGCGATGTCTGTGAACAGCAATTACGAAAAGTACAAGTCCGACGGTTCGCTGCCGGGAAACCTGCTCGAATGGGTTGACGCGCGCTTCCCGGCCACGTCGCTGTGGCGTGCTCATCTGTCGGAGTATTACGCGCCGAAGAACTTCAACCTGTGGTACGTCTTAGGTGTTCTGGCGATGGTGGTGCTGGCCATTCAGATCCTTACCGGGATTTTCCTGGTGATGTTCTACAAGCCCGACGCCTCGCTCAACGCCAGTGGCATTCCGGTCGCCTTTGCCAGTGTCGAATACATCATGCGCGACGTGCAATGGGGCTGGCTGATCCGCTACATGCACTCTACCGGCGCTTCGGCCTTCTTCGTCGTGGTGTATCTGCACATGTTCCGCGGCATGCTCTACGGTTCGTACCGCAAGCCGCGCGAACTGATCTGGGTGTTCGGTACCCTGATCTTTCTGGTGCTGATGGCCGAAGCCTTCATGGGCTATCTACTGCCCTGGGGGCAAATGTCGTACTGGGGCGCGCAGGTCATCGTCAATCTGTTTTCCGCCATTCCGCTGATCGGCGAACCGCTCTCGATCTGGATTCGCGGCGATTTCGTGATCGGCGACGCTACCCTGAACCGCTTTTTCTCCTTCCACGTGATTGCCGTTCCGCTCGCGCTGCTCGGCCTGGTGGCTGCCCATATCCTGGCGCTGCACGAGGTCGGCTCAAACAATCCGGACGGTATCGAGATCAAGAAGACGGTCGATGCCAAGGGTATTCCGCTCGATGGTATTCCCTTCCACCCGTATTACACGGTAAAGGATATTGTCGGAGTGGTGGTCTTCATGATCGTGTTTTCGTCCATCGTCTTCTTTGCGCCTGAAGGCGGCGGCTACTTCCTGGAGTACAACAATTTCTTCCCGGCCGATCCGCTGAAGACGCCACTGCACATTGCACCGGTGTGGTATTTCACGCCCTCGTATTCGATCCTGCGCTCGATGGTCTGGCCTCTGTTTGGTCTGGATGCCAAGTTCTGGGGAGTTGTGGCGATGGGCGCCTCGGTAATGATCATCGGCTTCCTGCCTTGGCTCGATCGCAGCCCGGTGAAGTCGATCCGCTATCGTGGCCCGATCTACAAGAGTTTTCTGACGGCTTTCGTCATTGCTTTCCTGACCCTCGGCTATCTGGGTACCCAGCCGCCGTCAGCGGCCGGCCAACTGATTTCGCAGTTTTGCAGTGTCATCTATTTCGGTTTCTTCCTGTTGATGCCCTGGTATTCGAAGATCGACAAGTGCAAACCCGAACCGGAAAGGGTGACCTTCAAATGAAAGCGGATATCATCAAGAAATTCCTGCTGGTGCTCCTGTTTGTCCCGGTCACGGTATTTGCTGCGGGCGCGGCGCTGCAACTCGACAAGGCGCCGGATGTTCAGGACGACAAAGCCGCTTTGCAGAATGGCGCCAAGGTGTTCGTGAACTATTGCCTTAGCTGCCACAGCCTCAGTTTCGTGCGCTATAACCGTCTGACCGAACTCGGACTGAGCGAGCAGCAGGTCAGGGAAAACCTGATGTTCACTGCCGACAAGATCGGTGAACCGATGCGTATCGCCGCGCGTCCGGCCGAACAGAAGCAGTGGTTCGGTGCGAACCCGCCTGATCTGACGCTGGTGGCCCGGGCACGGGCGTCAGCGGATGGAAGCGGTGCCGACTGGCTGTTCACCTATCTGCGTTCCTTCTATCGTGATGAACAGCGTCCGACCGGCTGGAACAACACCGTATTCGCCAATGTCGGCATGCCGCACGTCCTGTGGGAACTGCAGGGGCAGCAGGTGCTGAATCACGAAACCCATGAACTGGTCACGGCTGTCCCCGGGCAGTTGTCACGAACCGAGTACGACAAGCAGGTTGCCGATCTGGTGGGTTTCCTGGTCTGGGCCGGTGAACCCGGGGCTGGTTTCCGTAAGCAGCTGGGTTATGGTGTTCTGGCCTTCCTGATGATTCTCTTCGGCGTGTCCTATGCGTTGAAGAAGGAATTCTGGAAAGACGTCAAGAAGAATTGAGCACGTTTTAGCAATCGCCTGTTCTCGGGCTACGGCATCGCCGGCATAAACGCAATACAGCGTCCGTTGCCGTCACGATGCCGGTTCGTATTTTTGGGGTATTGATCATGATGAATCTTTATTCGGGCACAACCTGCCCGTTCAGTCAGCGTTGCCGCATCGTCCTTTATGAAAAGGGCATGGATTTCCAGGTGATTGATGTTGATCTCTTCGCCAAGCAGGAAGACATCGCCATCATCAACCCCTATGGCCGGGTGCCGGTTCTCGTTGAGCGCGACCTCATCCTCTACGAGCCGAACATCATCAACGAGTACATCGACGAACGCTTCCCGCATCCGCAATTGATGCCTGCTGATCCAATCATGCGTGCGCGTGCGCGCCAACTGCTGATCACGATGGAACGCGAAGTCTTTTCGCACATCGAGGCGCTGGAGAAAAATATCAAGACAGCCGACAAGGCGCGTCAAATCATCCGCGATCGCCTGACCGAGATGTCGCCGGTATTCGTCAAACAGAAACACATGCTCGGCGAAGAATTCTCCATGCTCGACGTCGCCATTGCGCCGCTCTTGTGGCGTCTTGACCACTACGCGATCGAATTGCCAAAGTCCGCAGCTTCCCTGATGAAGTACGCCGAGCGGATTTTCAGCCGTCAGGGATTCATCGATGCGCTGACGCCGTCCGAGAAAGCCATGCGCCGTTAGTTTCTCTGAAAGACGTCCGGTTTCGCAGCCGGACCTTTCCTTCCTGTACCGTCGATTTGTTTCGGAAATGACCATGGAACTGCCGTCGACCAAGCCCTACCTGATTCGCGCCATCCACGAATGGTGCTGTGACCACGGGTTTACGCCCTATATCGCTGTCGTTGCCGATGAGCGTGCACGTGTTCCACGCGAGTTTGTGCGTGACGGGAAAATCGTTCTGAACATCGGGCACGAAGCGACCGGGCATCTGAACCTCGCCAATGACGGAATCTCATTCCAGGCACGCTTCGGGGGTGTGGCGCGCGACATCTCGGTGCCTATCGGCAATGTAGCGGCCATCTATGCCAAGGAAAACGGTGCCGGCATGGCGTTTGAACCGGATAGTGAGGGCCAGGCCGGGGCTACGGTCAGTGCTGCCGAGGATCGTGATCCCGAACCGCCTGTTCCGCCAGCGGGACGACCCAGATTGCAGCGCATCAAATAATTCAGGACCGGTACTTGCCGCGCAGGGATTTCCTGCGGGCATCTTTGCGTCCCGCTCCCATGGCGAATCGGAATCAAACCGCCCGAACTTGATGCACCAGCCTGAAGCACTGCACCAATGTGCAGCACCGCTCGGGTTTCCAGAGGAGCGATGTTCATCAAGTCCCTGATTTATATACATGGCACACCTGTTGCTCAATTGGGAGCAGGAGTGGACATCATGACCAGGGAAGTCAAATCGACCGCTTGTTCCTGCAGCCTTGACTGCGCTTCCTGCCTGCCAGAACTCCGGCCGATGCTTGCCGGACGGTTTGCACAAACGCTCGTCTGCCCAACACAAGGGAAACCATGAATTACGCACATTTCATCCGGGAGTTGGGTCGTGGCAGCGAAGGCGCTCGCGATCTGTCGTTTGAAGATGCGCAGCAGCTCTATGGGGCCATGCTTGACGGCGGTGTGCCCGAGCTTGAA